>JAZKGH010000195.1:0-22346 GCA_040386055.1 Bacteroidota bacterium | reverse complement strand
TTTGTTACCAAATTGACTGTTGGCTTTCAGTCGAAAATCTTGCGACAGATCAATGATTTTAATGTTGTCGTTTATAACATATTCATTTAAGAATGTTCTTGCTTCTCCATGGCCCACACATAAAAACAAGACGTCAATGTTTTGATGAAAGTCCTTGCTGAAAAGTAAATCCGTATCACCAACTAAATCCTTGTGTATATTGGATATCGGCTTTTCTCCATTGCTGTTACTGTGCGCAAAGCAAATTTCTGCCTTAGGATGATTCAGTAGTAACCGAATCAACTCTCCTCCGGTATAACCTGCTGCACCAATAATTCCCGCTTTAATTTTCATGTTGTACGGCATTTGTTATTTGATGAAAAATGGAAGTCTGGTTACCAAATATTTTGCTGAAACCACGTACATCATCACCGGTCCAGCCGTTGTTCATTTCACCATACGTGCCGAAGGTACCACTCATTAAATCGTTGGCAGATTCGATACCTGTAACCACAAAACGGTAAGGATACAATGTGATAAATACATCTCCCGTTACCTGAGCTTGTGAGTTGATAAAGAATGTTTCAATATCACGCATCACCGGATCCAAAATTTGTCCTTCATGCAACCAGTTTCCATAGAATTGGGCAAGTGTATCTTTCCAATTGAGTTGCCATTTGGTGAGCACATGTTTTTCCAATTGATGATGTGCTTTGATGATAACCATGGGTGCAGCAGCTTCAAACCCAACACGCCCTTTAATCCCGATAATAGTATCGCCAACATGTACATCACGGCCAATACCAAATGGAGCGGCAATGGTTTGCAAGTATTGAATGGCCTCAACAGAACGTTCAAATGTTTGTTCATTTATGGCAACCAGTTCACCTTTTACAAAAGATAGCTGAAGTTGTTCAGGTTCTGTCTTGGTAACAGGAGTAGGCCAAGCTTCTTCCGGTAACATTCCGTTCGAGTTCAATGTTTCTTTTCCTCCAACACTTGTACCCCAAAGACCCTTATTTATAGAATAAGCAGACTTTTCGAAATTCATGGAAACACCTTTATTCTTTAAGTAATTGATCTCCTCTTCGCGACTCAATTTCAGATCGCGAATGGGTGTAATGATTTCCATTCCGGGTGCTAAAATGTGAAACACCATATCAAATCTCACCTGATCGTTTCCGGCTCCCGTACTACCATGAGCTATGGCATCAGCATTCAATTTTTGGGCATGCTCCGCAATATGCAATGCCTGACTCAAACGTTCGGCACTTACACTTAAGGGATAAGTATTGTTTTTAAGTACGTTTCCAAAAATGAGATATTTCACAATGCGATCGTAATACGATTGCGTGGCATCGATGGTTGTATGCGAAGTAACACCTAACTGATAAGCATGTGCTTCCACTTTTTGTAACTCATCATTAGTGAAGCCACCTGTGTTTACAATGACACTGTGTATTTCATAACCTTTTTCTTCGCTTAAATATTTGGCGCAATAAGTGGTATCTAAACCACCACTAAATCCTAAAACTACTTTTTTCATGTTGTTAAAACGGGAGTAAAAAATGAATGAATGATTTGAGCTTGGACGTTTCTTTACGCCCGAAGAGTTTAGAAAATACATGTTGCTTAAAGCGCATTAAACGTTCAAAACCTGATTTATTTTCTTCGAAGAAGGCCTGTGTTTCTTCTGGTTTGTAATGATCCGTGGGGTCATATAACATGGCAGTGCACATGCAATTTTTGCGTTCCTTGCTCATCAGTATTTCGTAATTCACACAGCTTTTACAGCCGGCCCAAAAGGCATCATCATCGGTAAGTTCACTATAGGTTACAGGTTCGTACCCTAACTCACTGTTGATTTTCATAACAGCCAGACCCGTTGTTAATCCGAAGATTTTGGCATCCGGATAGTTAGTCCTTGAAAGTTCAAAGATTTTGTGTTTGATGCGTTTGGCCAATCCACTTTTCCGCAGATGGGGTGATACGATGAGTCCGGAATTGGCTACATAAGCGCCATGTCCCCATGTTTCGATGTAACAAAATCCGGCCCATTCGCCATTGGTGGTTAAAGCAATTACTGCCTTACCCTCGTTCATTTTTTGTACGATGTAATCAGGACTTCTTTTGGCAATTCCCGTACCACGGGCCTTAGCCGAAGAAGCCATCTCATCGCATATTTGCTGTGCATAGGGTGCATGACTATCGCTAGCCACCACCACTATAAAAGTTTGGTGCATATGCAAAATGCTTAATCCAACTTAGCCTTAACGCTAAATTGAGGTTAAATAAATAATAAGTTTAAATGCTATTGTTTTCCGCTACGTAAGCAGAAATAGAATGACGTACGACTAGCGTCTGGTCACGAACGGTGTTCGCAAGCGTGTAAAAACTAACTCTTGAGGAGTAGAAAACAAGGACAACACTGCATAAAAAATGCTGGAAGTGTTAATCGACAGAATAGACTTGTTTTTTTTCATTTCAGTAATAAAGGTATTTGTATGCTTTGTTTGTTATGACATAAAATTTTTTGAGGGGCAAATGTTTAAATTAAAATAGAAGAATTCCAAGTACATTTTTGTGATTCCTTATATAACGTGGGTTTAAATTGATGTAGTGGTTTCATTTTGCTCCTAAAAATGGACCTGACTATAGAATATGGCAACGGATTGGCGATTTTTAGAAGTATCTTTGCAGGGTATTGGAGTCAATCAAACAACATACGTTTCTTATCAAACAAAAAGCGGCCGAATTGGGCTTTTCTTTTTGTGGTGTTTCCAAAGCAACATTTTTGGAGCAGGAGGCGCCTAGATTGGAAAAATGGTTAGCTGATGGTATGAACGGTGAAATGCAATACATGGAAAATCATTTCGACAAACGATTGGACCCAAGACTATTGGTGGACGGAGCAAAATCGGTTGTTTCTTTTTTATATAATTATTACAATGATGTTAAGCAATATGATGAAGAGGCATCCAAAATATCAAAGTATGCTTACGGAGAAGATTATCATTTTGTAGTGAAGGATAAACTGCATGAATTGCTAAAATACATACAGGAAACAATAGGAGAGGTGAACGGAAGAGCATTTGTTGATTCTGCTCCTGTGCTCGAAAGGGCTTGGGCAGTGAATAGTGGTCTAGGCTGGGTAGGTAAAAATACTAATATCATTAATAAAGGTAAGGGTTCTTTTTTTTTCTTGAGTGAACTCATTATTGATTTGGAGTTGGAATACGATAAACCTGCCACCGATCACTGCGGAACCTGTACTGCCTGCATGGATGCTTGTCCTACACAAGCTATTGTGGCCCCTTATAAAGTAGATGGGAGTAAATGTATTTCATATTTTACCATTGAGTTGAAAGAGGCCATTCCGGTAGCAATGAAAGGGATGTTCGACAATTGGATGTTTGGTTGTGACGTGTGTCAGGATGTATGTCCATGGAATCGTTTTTCCAAACCCCATCAGGAGCAACGATTTCTTCCGGGAGAAGCATTGATGAGTATGAAAAAGCAAGACTGGCTTGATATTACAGAAGATGTATTTCAACAGGTCTTTGAAAAATCACCGGTGAAACGTGCTAAATACAACGGTTTAAAAAGAAATATTGACTTCTTATTTAAGAACGATTAACTATACTTGAATATCTAAATTCGGCCTTTAAATTATGCCTGCAAAAAAAATATACCTATACATTCTCTTTTTGTGGTTGAGTATACCAACCGTTTTTGCCCAATTGAAAAAGGATGAATCCGATCCATTGGGATATGGATTGAAATTGGGGGTTAACTATTCAATGAACGGAACCCAATACTCTGATTGGAGCGGATTAGCCGGACTCAATCTGGGAATGTTTTTTACCAAACCCATTACGAATAGATTCAGTTGGTTTATAGAACCGTCTTTTTCTACCGTTTCCTTTCGTGAACGCGAGAAGGATACCCGTTATAATGCCAATTATTTGGAGGCAAATACTTTCCTGTATTATTACCCATCATCAATTAATACCGATTTTGCTTTTATTGGAGGTATCCGTCCGTCCTACCTTATGGCTTATACTTCGGAGGTATTTGAGACGGGAGCCTACAACCCCAAAGATTTAGCAATTAATCAGAATAAAAAGGGGCAGATAGATGCAGGATTGATGCTCGGAATGTCGATTGCCTTGTCACCGGTAATCAACATGGAGTTGATATATAACCATGGGTTAACCAGTGAAAATTCGTTGCAGAAAATACAAGGTCGTTCATCTACTGTTGAGGTAAATCTTCGGTTGAATGCTGTCGCTCTCAGAAAAAATCTGGATAGTAAGAGTCAATCTACAGAAGAACTGGTGGAACATTTGCACAAAGGGGTTTTGTTAGTGATGTTACCTACAACCAACGAAAAAGAGATTAAACGCCTTAAAGAGGAACGCAAAACGGATGAAATAGAATTGATTGAAATGGATCTCCGAATACGTAACACAAAAGTGATTAGAGAGTTTAATAAGAACTTTGCTTTCTGTCCTGTTTATTATTTCATGGATACAAGCATTTATAAAGTAATGTCGGGCAATACCAAAGGTATTTTTGTGAACTACAATCTCCAGTCGGATACTTCCATTGAAGTGAGCACTGATAACTATTTTATTGCAAGTTTTTGTGAAGATGTGTCAGACTATACCAAACGTAAACATTTTGGTTTGTTTGTGTATGACAAACAAATGGTGCAAATGGAAAAACCCTTTAATGCACCTAATCAGTTGGCAAATCCTGTATTTGATTATGTAGTGGTAAAAGCTGCGGAGAATAAAACACGTAAACCATCGTATACTACAGTGCCATTCGACCGTTTGGTGGGCAAACTTAATACACGGTTGTTCCGATATATTAATTAGTGGATTCGTGATCCCTGTGGAGTCAAATGGCTCATAATTTCAGCTTCTCCGTCCAAAATCTCCTGCCAGCGTTTTTTAACGTATGCTTCACCTTTGTATTCTTTGGCCAAATCAATAAATGTTTTGTAATGCCCGGCCTCGCTCATCATAAATTCATGGTAAAACACTTTCAGATCAGGATCCTCAATATTTAAAGACAAAACCCTAAAACGTTCACAACTGCGAGCCTCGATCATAGCCAAAAGCAACAATCGTTCTGAAACTTGTTCATTTCGGTCTCCTCCACGGGTAATAAGTTTCATCAGCTCATTTACATATATATCTTTACGTTGCTTTCCGAATTTGAATCCTCGTTTTTCCAGTTCTTTAAGTACTTTCCTAAAATGTCCCCACTCCTCAGCAACAATTGCCGTGCATACTTTCACCATTTCTTCAAACTCCGGGTATTGTACAATGAGTGATATCCCGGTAGTTGCAGCCTTTTGTTCGCAGTAAGCATGGTCAATCAAAATTTCATCAATCGATTTCTCAGCAGCATTGGCCCAACGGGGATCGGTGGCAAGTTTAAGTCCTAACATGACGGCAAAGCTATGTAAAGGAATCCTATAGGTGTTCCAGTTTTTTTCGGATGATCTCAACTTTTGATACTAGTTCTTCTAATTCTTTAGATATCTCATTTTTTAACCATGGTTCAGTATTCACATTAGAATGTAGGGTAAAACCTATATCACTGTTATTAAATAGAATCAGATCATTTGGATTAATCTTAAGAAGCGAGGCTACTGAAAGGAGGAGTTCAAGCCTTAAAGAAGGTTTTCCGGATTCAAACTTAGAGTAGGTTGTTTGATGCATGTTTAAATGCTCTGCGACCTCAGATTGAGAAAGTACAGCCTTCTCTCTTGCTGCCTTTAAGGCAGAAGAATTAAGGTTAATCAAATTTTTCATAGGGATTGGGATTTTATTCGAAAATATCATAAAAAGATCAAATGCACAATGGTTTTTTTGAATAGAAAATTTCACCTAACCGAAATACCAAATATGAAAACGAAAAACCTACTACTGATTTTTATTTTGAGTTTATTCTTTTCCACTACCCTGTTTGCGCAGGAAACTCAAAATCCTGACGGAGCAATATGGCAGCAATCGCAAAGTGATGAATTTCAAAATACGATATCGGCTCCTTTTGTATGGAAGTCCCAGGAACAGGAAACTTTTAACGCCATTCTGAGCTCACCCAGGTTTAATAGTGATCTTACGCAAACGGGTTTTACCATTGGTAATATTGCTCAATTGAGATTACTTAAAGATCTGTTAGATATTTTACCTTCAGACAGGATACTTAAAAATTCTACAAAGATCGGAATTGGAACTGTGTATTGCTGCGATCGGGAACAGCCTGTTGATGCCTGTATATTTACAAATCCTGTAAATAACCATCGTATTGAAAATAAGCTCTCTGTAAATTATATGATCAACGGAGGAATGCTTTCCGGCTTTCCGGGCGGAACATGGCCGACACCAATATTTGACACCAATCTATATGATATTTGTTCGCGGGCAACAACTCCCGTGTTCTATGTGAATCCTGATAAACAGTTTGGTTTTGGTACGAACCAGCCACAGGCGATGTACCATTTTGCAATACCTCAGTTTCAGTTTGGTGATGACACTAAATTGAAATTGAAATTAGATAATGAGACGAACAATGAGAGCCTTAAATTATCTAAAGCAGGTTATGATCTTTTTAAAGTGAATAAAGATGGTAAAGTTTTCGCAAGAGAGTTTGAAGTTACACTGGCATCCTCTTTTCCTGATTATGTATTTTCACCGGATTATCAACTGATACCAATAAATGACCTGAATCATTTTATAAAAACCGAAAAGCACCTTCCGGGAATTCCGGCTGCTTCAGAAGTGCAAAAAAAAGGTACTGTGAATGTAGGAGAGTTGCAACTTAAAATGTTGGAAAAAATAGAAGAATTAACACTTTACATTATTCAGCAGCAACAGCAAATAGAAAGTCTGCAGCAACAAATCAATGCTAAATAATCTTAAAACTATTAACATGAGATTACTATTTGTATTTGCATTTGCAGGGTATCTGTGCTGCAATAATGTTTCTGCGCAGGGTGTGGATTCCAAAATTCTGGATTACAATGATCCTGTTTCTAGCCCTGTACATTATGCAAGGGAATCAATCAAAATAAAACCCGGATATCAATATTCAGGTACACATGCACGGTATTATATAGACGAAACGGAATCGTTCGAAACAAATTATAACGGCACACAAAATTCTTTTTTAAATACTATTATAGATAAGTCTAAGGATATAGGTTCTATAATAGGCTCTGCGACCGTAAACCTGGGATCTGCTATGTATACCATACAGCCGATGCTCCCGGGTGCTTCAGGTAGCCTGATCCCGGAGCTGGGATTTAGTTACAATCACAATGCTAACAATAGCATATTGGGAATAGGATGGAACATATCCGGCTTATCTTCGATCAGTAGGGGAAATAAAAATATTCTAAATGATGGTGTTGTTGAAGGTGTTAAGTTGCTCAGCACTGACGCTTTGGTTTTGGATGGAAACAGGTTGATCGTAACAGCAGCAAATCAATGTAAAACTGAAGCTGAAAGTTTTTCCGTTGTTACAGGAAACGGTACCATGGGCTCTGGTTCACTATGGTACAAAGTAATTACAAAGGAAGGAATGACCTATGAATATGGTAATACACCTGATTCACGCTTCCTGAATGACGAGTTGACAGAAGTAATTATATGGAGGATTAGTAAGATCAGAGATTCTTATGGAAACTACATGGAGTTTAAGTATTATGGAAACAGAGATACACGGATCGATGAAATTAATTATGGGGGTAACTATAACATTGCTCCTTATAATAAAGTTAAGTTTTTATACGATAACCGTTCAGATGTAAATACTGTATACGCAGCCGGTGCTTCGTTATCGGCCTCACATTTATTAAGAAGTATAAAAATAACTTCCAACGGATCTGTTTACAGCAAGTATGATTTCGCTTATGGTTATGATAATATATGTTCATATTTAACGGAGGTTACAGAGTTTTCAAATGGAGGCGTAATCCAAAAAAGCAGTACCCGGTTTAAATATGAAGAACAACCTGATGGTTTTACCAACGAATCTGTTACGCTTGGCACACCCTCTAATACGGAGATAATTGTTGGTGATTACAATGGTGATGGTGTTAGCGATCTGGCAGAAGCCTCATATACAAATAATTCTTCAGGCAGATATTACCATCAGATAAAGATCAGGATTAAAAATGCGACAACGGGAGCTTTTGTAAATGCATTCACGTATTCATTATCCGGTTTGCAATACCAGATATATATTGAAAATGGAGGACAAACAACATCCAGTAAAAAATCCTTTCAGGCGATTGATTACAATGGCGATGGCAGGGATGACATTGTGTTATATGATGTTCAGCCACCTAATTCCGGTAATGGGCCTGATCCTATTCATAATAATATTACAGTTTTGTATACGGATGCTACAGTGTCGGGATTTACCTCTCAACAATTTAATCGCCCCTCCGGTTATCAATATGTAACCACAAACGTTTTTCCCTATATTCTTAATGGTGATTTTAATGGCGACAGTAAGTATGATTTTATTTGTTTCCTGAGTGAATCACACAGTACAATTGCCAAAGCATTTGTTACAGAACCGGGGAACAGTCTTAACAATGCTCTCATTAATGATATTCCCGTTTCAGGTTTACCTAATTTTAGTACATTTTCTGTAGCGGATAATATTGTAGTATTAGATTATAATGGAGATGGCAAAACAGATATTCTTGTGGTGAGAAATTTGGAAACAACAATTTATGAAATATATAAATCGAATGGGGCGTATTATGCAAAGTGTGTAAGCAAATTGACCTTCCCGACAAAAAGTGATTTCATTTTTACCGGAGATTTTAACGGAGATGGCAAAACAGATTTATATACCGAAAAAATCCCTTCCAGCGGTGAAACAATTTGCCACACAAGCAATTGCCAGATGTTGGCATATTCTAAAGGAAATGGAGTTTTTCATCTGGTTGATATAAACAATCCTTTGAATGGAATGGGATTCATTATGACAGGTAGAAGCACAACAAACCAATATGTGATCATATCTGATTTTAATGCAGATGGTAAACATGATATCCTGATTGCGGCAGGAATAGATTTTACCTCTCCTTCTACTAATCTCTATATGAACTACAGCAGGGGAACTAAATTTAAGCTTGAAACTTATAGTCTTCCCAGATGGATAGACCCTTTTGGTTTTTCATTTATACCTGCCGATATGAACGGTGACGGAAGAACAGATTTGTTATATCCGTTCAGTTTGAACCAGGGTATTATCACATTTAAGAAGAATGGAAAAGAACGATTCCTGTCTCAGGTATTTGATGGTAACGGTAAGCTCACAACGTTTGCTTATAAACGGCTGAACGAAGATCCCGCTTTTTATGTGAAGCAAAATTCTGCAACGTTCCCGTATACCGACTTCAATGGCGCGTTGTATGTAGTATCATCTATGGAGTCGGTAACGGGAAATAATTCCCACAGTGTAAACTACACTTACGAAGGTGCAAAACTGCACAGGCAGGGACGAGGTTTGCTTGGCTTTATGAAAGTAACCCAATCGGATGCGACCATGCGATCAAAGGTTATAAGCGAGTTTGAGTTGAATAGTACGTTTGCATTATTGTTAAATAGAAACCAGAAATCGTACACGTTTCCCGCAAACGCGTTAATTAAAGAAATAGTTTCAACAAATGTTGTTGATGTGATTGCAGGTGGTCGTTATTTCTCTAAGGTAACAGGTTCAATTGAAACCAATCATTTAAGTGGTGTTGTAACGACTAGTTCAAGCGTGTATAATAGTGAGGGAAATATTATAAGTACATCTTTAGATATAGGAAACGGGTTGATGACAGAGACGTCCACACTCAGCAATTTTGTTGCAATTTATCCTTCACTTGTTCCGTCCTTACCTCGGAATATTACCAAGCAGAAAACCCGGCAGGGCCAGGCTACATATTCCGCGTCTCAAAGCTTTACATATACATCGCAGGGAAAGGTAAGCAGTAAGGTTGATTTTGAGGGGATGACAAAGAAGACCACCACCATGTATGCATATGATAATATGGGTAATCTAAGTAGTAAAACGGTATCAGGCTGGGGTACCATTAGTGCTACTGAAAACTTCTATTATGATAATACGGGCAGGGTAGTGGTAAGGTATAAAAATCCGATAGGACAGGAAACACTTTTTGAATATCACCCGGTATTGGCTCTTCAAACAAAAATAATCACTCCTGATGGTCTTACGGGCTCAACAGTTTATGATACCTGGGGGAGAGAAGTTACAAAAAAAGATCAGCGGGGTATCGAAACATATACAGCATATGCGTGGGTAAATGGCTCTGATATTTCAAGCTCAAATGATCCGATATATATTTCACATAAGGCACTCACTGTTCAAACGCAAACCAATAGTACAAACCAGGCATTCAGTAAGGTATTTTATGACATGCTTGGCAGAGAAATAAGAGTGGAGACCAGTGGCTTTAACAGCACCCTTTTTACAGAAACAGATTATGATGAAAGAGGTAATAAATCTGGATATACCGCTCCATATAAACTGGGTAGTGGTGGATCTCCCGAAAATGTAATTGTTAATGGTTCCGGCTTTGATGATCTGAACAGAACAGTACTGGTTATGTCAAATGACCCGCTCACCGGCACATTTGCCAATATGACCTTATATGCGTACACTTACCTTACGGGAGGTAATTTAAAAGCAACTATCACTTTACCTGATCAGAAAATCACATCGAAAACATATGACCCATTGGGTAAGTTAATTGCTGCAACGGATAACGGAGGAGAATTGGAGTATGAATATTATAGCCATGGTGGTATCAAAACAGTTACGTTGAACGGATCAATTACCTCATCAATGGAGTATGATGGATATGGCAATCAAAGTAAACTTGATGATAAGGATGCAGGAATAACGCTGTATGATTATGACGCTTTGGGACGGGTAATTGCTCAAACAGATGCGAGAAATACTACATATCAGATGCAGTATGATATTTTGGGACGTATCACTCAAAGAAGTGGCCCAGGAGGAAGTTATACGTATACTTATGTAACATCCGGACAAGGTCTTAATAAGCCGAAGAGAGTTACGGCTCCTAATACTACTTATCAGGATTATACTTACAATAAATATGGACAAGTAATAAAGGAAGAAAAAAATCTGTCAGGTGTTGCATATAACACACAGTATGAATTTGACGGCAGCGGACAAATAAGCCGGGAGATCTTCCCCAATGGATTTTCTGTAACAAATGAATATAATAGCCTGGGATCTTTGGTAAAAATAAGGAGAGGGGATAACGCGCAACTTATCTGGGAAGGTATGGAAGCAAACCAATCGAATGAAATCACCAAGTATAAACTGGGTAATAGCGCCATTACGACTAAAACTACCAATATTCTGGGATTTATTACAGAGATCAATACTCCAAATATTCAGCATGAGAGTTATAGTTATAATCTGCAAAACGGAAATCTCGATTGGCGAATGAACAACCGGAGATCGTTGATGGAAAATTTTTCTTATGATGGAGTAGATAGACTTACTTTAGCAGGATATACATATACTGATTATAATAATAATGGAAATATAATCAGCAAAAGTTCAGTAGGCTCTTACGATTATCATCCTTCAAAAACTGATGCAGTTACCCAAGTGAGCAATAATCAGGGGGAGATCAGTGGTGTACTACAAACTATAAGCTATACTCCGTTCAATAAAGCAGAGGCTATAACAGAAGGTGATTATGAGTTGAATATTCAGTATGGACCCGATGAGCAAAGGATTAAATCCAATCTTAAATTACTTGGTAATACGCAATATGAACGAACATATATCGGTAATTATGAGGTGCAGGTTGCAAATGGCTTGCGTACAGAAATTATATATATATCATCTCCTTCAGGATTATGTGCCATGTATATTGCACAGAGCAACCAAACCAGCATGTATTACACCTATACGGATCATTTAGGTTCTATTGTGGCTGTAACAGATGGAAACAGGAATATAATAGCGGAACAAAGCTTTGACGCATGGGGAAGGATCCGAAATGCAACTGATTGGAGCTATAGTAATATCAGTTCATTACCATCATGGTTATATAGAGGATATACGGGCCATGAGCATTTACCGGAATTTAGTCTGATTAATATGAACGGCCGTCTTTACGACCCTGTACTTGGGGTTATGATCAGTCCCGACAATTATGCACAGGATCCTGAATACACGCAAAGTTATAACCGCTATGCGTATTGCTGGAATAATCCGTTAAAATATACTGACCCCAGCGGAGATTTACTTTTTTTACCGGTACTGGTTTTTGTAGTAAAAGCAGCTATTGTTGGAGCCGCAATTTCAGCAGCAGCCTACACCGCTAATGTAGCTTTAAGTGATGGTGGTTTTAAAAACTGGGATTGGGGGCAATTTGGGAAAACTGTAGCAATTGGAGCTGCAAGTGGCATTGTTACTGCAGGGATAGGGTCCATGTTTGGGGCGATCGGAAGCAGCGGAATTCTGGGTGAAGTAGCCAGGTTGCATTGGCATGGAATGGCACAGGGCTTAATTTCGGATCTTACCGGAGGCGATTTCGGATCCGCATATGTTAGTGGAGCACTTTCGTCTACAGCAAGCTCCTCTTTTATGATGTATGGGGGCAGTATTGCAAGCAGTAGGGTCGGTAATTATGCATTCTCTGCTTTAACCGGAGGATTAGCTGCAGAGTTAACTGGAGGCAATTTCTGGGATGGTGCCGCTGTTGGAATTATGATTGCCGGCTTGAACCATTTGACACAAGGATTTCAACAGAAAAAAGAAAGAGAGAAATATGATGTAGATAAGGCAATAAAAAAGTTAAACTCACAAGCAAATGGATCTTCAGTAGGAAGGTGCGCTAAATATGTAAGATTAGCATTAGTAGCAGGTGGTTTAACAACTACTGGTAATCCTGTGGATGCAAAAGATTATGGCCCTTTTTTAATAGATAAAGGGTTTTATGATGCAGATATTACAAGTTTAACAGATTATACTCCAATGAAAGGCGATATTGCAGTAATACAAAATTTTAAAGGTGGTAGTTCATCTGGGCATATACAAATGTATAATGGCACTCAATGGGTCTCAGATTTTAAACAAACAAGACCATTTTGGCCTGGAGGAAGTTACGCAAAGAATACCCCCTCATTCAAAATTTATAGATGGTAAATATTATGAGAAAAAGTAAAGTAGGTTTATTTGTTATTGTCTACATGCTGTTAAGTTTTATGAGCGTGCAGGCTCAGGAGGTATATTCGGAAGTGGAAATAAAAAAAAGGCTCAAAGAGTTTTACTTGACTTATATGACCCAAATTGAGTCTTCCACAGATGTACTTATGGAGCAAAAGATTTTAAAGAAATATTGCACACGTAAACTTATAGCTAAAGTAACATCAGCATCAGATATGGAAAAAGATAATTCACTAGACTATGACGTGTTTATTAATGCCCAAGATGTTGATGTAAAATCGTTAAAAACGCTTGTTATAAAAAGGGAGACAGAAAATATATACAGAGTATCATATGTTCCTTCTTATAATAAAAAGATGAAAACAATTAGGTTAAAAATAGTTAAGCGTGAAAAAGAGTATTTCATAGATGATATTCTAGACGTTAAGTGGCCATGAGAGAGACTGCCATGTTAATAAATGTAATGAAAAACTTTAGTGTTATGCATCAATTGACTGAGTCTGTTATATCAGATCAGATACTAAAATAATTAAAACTAAATATGAAAAGACTAACATTTGTAATAATTATTCTTATAATAGGAAGCTATAATAAGATCAATGCTCAGACGAGTCCACCTCCATACTACGGAGCGATCAAATACCAGTATGATGCAAGAGGTAATCGTATTCAGCGGGATATCGTGGTGAATTTAATAGCCTCCAGACATTTGCCTGATAGTACCAATAGAAAAGATACATTGGTAAGTAAAAGAGATAGTTTGCAACAATCCACTGATCTGCGTGAATTGGAAACGGAAATGCATAAAGTTATGCAATATGGTATAAGCGCAAGTCCTAATCCTGTTCAGTCTGTTGTTACTATTACAGTAAATGCACTTAAAGAGGGACAGTCAGCCGAAATTATGTTATTGGATAATTTAGGAAGACAGCTCTCTTCCCAGCTTATGGAAGGGTTTCTTGCTAAAGTGGATTTATCCTCCCATAATTCCGGGATCTATTATCTTAAAATAAGACTAATCAAGCCAGAGGATATAATCATATACAAGCTGGTAAAACTTGAATAAATATATTAACTACGGTTATATTCTGAATATTATATCAAAAGGGCATTGGCTTCGGTCTAATGCTCTTTTGATTTTTGGAGAATCTGTTCCAATGCCTTCGGACTCATTAAACCATATATAACCAATGAGTTATATATAGTGCACAGCTATAACGAAAGCCTAACCAAGAATCAGGAAATATTTTTATAAAAACCTGAAAATAATATTGGTAAATAGAAAAGTGCCCTTATATTTGCAGCCCGGTTTTGAAAAAAGCCGGACACTTCTCGGTAGAAAGACTGATGGTTAAATTCTCTTCTGTAACCCGCTCAGCACTGAATATTTTAAGTTATTTAAAATATTTTTTGTCAGGCACTTGCTAAGCTAATTTATTCCACCTACTTTTGCCGTCCTTTAAAAATAGAGTAAACGAACAAAAGTTTTAATATGCCAACCATACAACAGCTTGTAAGAAAAGGCCGCACAGACATCAACTACAAGAGTAAATCTCCTGCATTAGATTCTTGCCCACAGCGCAGAGGCGTGTGTACACGTGTATACACTACTACACCAAAGAAGCCAAACTCGGCTATGCGTAAAGTAGCGCGTGTGCGCTTAACCAACGGTAACGAGATCAACGCTTATATTCCGGGTGAAGGACATAACCTTCAAGAACACTCTATCGTATTAGTACGTGGAGGAAGGGTAAAAGATTTACCGGGTGTTCGTTACCACATCGTACGTGGTGCATTGGATACAGCGGGTGTTGCCGGACGTAATCAAAGACGTTCTAAATACGGAACTAAAAAACCTAAACCAGGTGCAGCTCCGGATCCAAAAGCAAAAGGTAAAAAATAATCAAATTAGGAAAGTTTAGATAACATGAGAAAGTCGAAACCTAAAAAACGCATTTTAACACCAGATCCTAAGTTTAACGACACGATGGTAACACGTTTCGTAAACAATATGATGTGGAGCGGAAAGAAAAGTACAGCTTTTGCAATTTTCTACGATGCACTAGGCAAAGTAGAAGCGAAGATTCAAGAGCCGGGTATTGATGTTTGGAAAAAAGCATTGAATAACGTTATGCCTTCAGTAGAAGTTAAAGCAAGACGTGTAGGTGGTGCAACGTTCCAAATTCCAATGGAAGTACCTGCTGACCGTAAAATTGCTGTAGGGATGAAATGGATGATTGAATATTCACGCAAACGTTCTGAAAAATCGATGGCTGATAAATTATCAGCTGAGATTATCGCAGCTTCAAAAGGTGAAGGTGCTTCAGTTAAGAAACGTGAAGATACACATAGAATGGCTGACGCGAACAAAGCATTCTCGCATTTCAAAGTAAGTTAATCAATATTAAGAGAGAGATTATATATAATGTCACGCGACTTAACATTAACAAGAAATATAGGTATTGCAGCGCATATTGATGCGGGTAAGACTACTACGACTGAGCGTATCCTTTACTATTCTGGTGTAAACCACAAGATAGGTGAGGTGCACGATGGAGCTTCTACAATGGACTGGATGGTTCAGGAAGCTGAACGTGGTATCACAATTACATCGGCAGCAACTACTGTGCCTTGGAAATACCGTAACAAAAACTACCATATTAATATTATCGATACACCGGGTCACGTTGACTTTACTGTAGAGGTAAATCGTTCTTTACGTGTATTGGATGGATTGGTATTCTTATTTTCTGCAGTTGATGGTGTTGAGCCACAATCAGAAACTAACTGGAGACTTGCCAATAACTATAACGTAGCTCGTTTGGGCTTCGTTAATAAAATGGACCGTTCAGGTGCCGATTTCTTGAACGTTGTAAAACAAGTAAAAGAAATGTTGGGTAGCAACGCAGTTCCATTGCAATTACCTATCGGTGCTGAAGATGGATTTAAAGGGGTAGTTGATTTGATCAACTTCCGCGGAATGATCTGGAACGAGCATGATAAAGGTATGACTTACCAGGATGTTGAAATTCCTGCCGACATGGTAGAAGAAGCAACTGAATGGAGAGAGAAATTATTGGAAGCTGTTTCTGAGTATGATGACAAATTGATGGAGAAATTCTTCGAAGATCCAACATCAATTACAGAAAGAGAAATTTTGGATGCTTTGCGTAAAGCAGTTATTGACATGAAAATCGTTCCTATGTTGTGCGGTTCTTCATTCAAAAATAAAGGTGTTCAAACCATGTTGGATTTGGTAATGGAATTATTGCCATCTCCAATGGATAAAGAAAGTATTACAGGTATCAATCCGGATACAAACCAAGAAGTTACCCGCAAGCCGGATGTTAACGAGCCATTTACCGCTCTAGCATTTAAAATTGCTACTGATCCGTTTGTAGGACGTTTAGCATTTATGCGTGCGTATTCAGGTAAATTGGATGCAGGTTCATACGTATTAAACACACGTAGCGGAAACAAAGAACGTATCTCACGTATCTTCCAAATGCATGCCAACAAACAAAATCCTATAGAAGCATTAGAGGCAGGAGATATTGGAGCGGCTGTAGGATTTAAAGATATCAAAACCGGTGACACTTTATGTGCTGAGAAATTCCCTATTGTATTAGAAGCAATGGATTTCCCTGAGCCGGTAATCGGATTGGCAATTGAGCCTAAAACTCAGGCTGACTCGGATAAATTAGGTATGTCGTTGGCTAAATTGGCTGAAGAAGATCCTACTTTCAAAGTGAAAACAGATGAGGAAACAGGTCAAACTGTAATCTCAGGAATGGGAGAGTTGCACTTGGAAATTATCGTTGATCGTTTGAGACGTGAATTTAAAGTAGAGTGTAACCAAGGTGCTCCGCAAGTAGCATATAAGGAAACAGTAACTAAAGCGGTAACTCACCGTGAAGTATACAAAAAACAATCGGGTGGTCGTGGTAAGTTCGCTGATATTCAATTTGAATTGATTCCTGGCGATCCAACAAAACACGGATTGGAATTTGTAAACGAAGTAGTAGGAGGTTCAATTCCAAAAGAATTTATTCCTTCTATTCAAAAAGGTTTTGATAAAGCAATGGCAACAGGTGTATTGGCAGGATATCCTGTTGAGAGCTTAAAAGTGCGTTTGTTTGACGGTTCATTCCACGCAGTGGATTCGGATTCAGTGTCATTCGAAATTGCAGCGAGCATTGCCTTTAAAGAAGCGTCACGTAAAGCATCACCAGTTCTGTTGGAGCCAATCATGAAGATTGAGATTTTGACTCCGGAAGAAAACATGGGAGATGTGATTGGTGACTTGAACAAACGTAGAGGACAATTAGATGGAATGGATACACGTGCCGGTTCACAAGTAATCAAGGCAAGAGTTCCACTTTCAGAAATGTTCGGATATGTTACTCAGTTACGTACATTATCGTCAGGTCGCGCAAGCAGTACCATGGAGTTTGATCATTACGCTGAAGCTCCACGTAACGTACAAGAAGAAATATTAGCAAAAGTAAACGGTAAAGCAGCTAAAGCTTAATAAAATGGTTAATCAAAAAATCAGGATCAAATTAAAGTCTTTCGACTACAATCTTGTTGATAAATCAGCAGAAAAGATTGTTAGAACAGTAAAGTCAACCGGTGCAGTAGTAAGTGGTCCAATTCCACTTCCAACTCACAAGAGAATTTACACAGTGTTACGTTCGCCACACGTAAACAAGAAAGCAAGAGAGCAATTCCAATTATGCTCATACAAGAGAGTATTGGATATCTACAGTTCAACCGCTAAAACTGTAGATGCATTAATGAAATTGGATTTGCCGAGCGGAGTAGATGTTGAAATCAAAGTATAACTTGTAAAGAGATTAAGATATTATGTCTGGAATAATAGGTAGAAAAGTAGGCATGACCAGCGTGTTCGATAGCAACGGGAAACAAATTCCTTGTACTGTTATCGAGGCAGGGCCTTGTGTAGTAACACAAGTAAAAACCACTGAGAAAGATGGTTACCAAGCTGTTCAGCTAGCGTATGGAGATAGGAAAGAAAAAAACACTCCCGCTGCGCAAAAAGGAATCTTCACTAAAGCTAACACGACTCCTAAAACGAAGTTGGCTGAATTCAAAGGATTCGAAGAAGAACTTACATTAGGTCAGTCCATCGAGATTGGTTTATTTGAAGTTGGCGAATTCGTTGACGTAGTTGGAACCTCTAAAGGAAAAGGTTTTCAGGGTGTTGTAAAACGCCATGGATTTAGCGGAGTTGGTATGCAAACACACGGTCAACATAACCGTTTGAGAGCTCCGGGTTCGTTAGGTGCATCTTCTGATCCTTCGCGTGTATTCAAAGGAATGCGCATGGCTGGTCGTATGGGTGGTGTTCGTGTTAAGAAAACCAATCTGGAGATTTTGAAAGTTTTGAAAGAGCAAAACTTATTGGTAGTAAAAGGAAGCATTCCTGGTCATAAGGGGTCATTCTTATTAATAGAGAAATAGTGATGGAAATAGCAGTATTAAATACATCCGGAACAGAAACCGGAAAAAAAGTAAAGCTTTCTGAGACCGTATTTGGTGTAGAGCCAAGCGATCACGCTATCTATCTTGACGTAAAGCAATACCTTGCTAACCAACGCACAGGAACACATAAAGCGAAAGAGAAAAGCGAAGTAAGCGGTTCAACCAAAAAATTGCATAAGCAAAAAGGTACCGGTGGGGCTCGTAAGGGTAGTATTAAGAGTGGTACAATGGTAGGTGGAGCTCGTATCCACGGTCCACGTCCACGTGACTACAGCTTTAAATTGAACAAAAAATTGAAACAATTGGCTCGTAAATCAGCATTGACTTACAAAGCTAAAGAAAACAATATCACAGTTGTAGAAAGCTTCAATATTGACGGTCCAAAAACCAAACAATACTTAAGCATTTTGAATAACCTGAAGTTGAATACAGAAAAGACCTTATTGGTAATTCCTGATTACAACGATAACATTTACAGATCGAGCAGAAACTTGCCTAAAGCAAAAGTGATGACAGCAAAAGATTTGAATACATATGAGATTCTTGCTGCCAACAGATTGATTTTAGTTGATACTTCGGTTTCGGTTATTGAGGAAATTTTAAATTCAGCAAAATAATGAGCACACTTAGAAAGCCTTTAATTACTGAAAAATCGACTGCTCACAGTGAGAAGTTGGGACAATTCGGGTTTATCGTTGCTAAAACAGCTACTAAACCTGAGATTATCAAAGAAATCGAAGCCTTATATTCGGTAAACGTAACTGGTATCAGCACTATGAGATATGCTGGTAAAGCAAAATCACGTTTCACCAAAAAAGGTTTGTTCGAGGGCAGAAAACCTGCATTCAAAAAAGCAATTGTTACATTGAAAGACGGTCAGACTATTGACTTCTTCCAAAACATATAATTAAGCAATGGGAATTAGAAAATTTAAACCCGTAACAGCCGGTACCAGATTCAAAGCCGTAAATACTTTTGAGGAGATTACTAAATCTACTCCGGAGAAGTCATTATTGGTACCCAAAAAACGCTCAGGTGGTCGTAACGACAGCGGTAAAATGACCATGAGATACATGGGAGGCGGACACAAGCAACAGTACCGTATGATTGATTTCATTCGTGAGAAGAAATCAATTCCTGCCACAGTACACTCTATTGAGTATGATCCAAATCGTAGTGCGCGTATAGCATTGTTGCACTATGTTGATGGCGAAAAAAGATATATCATCGCTCCACACGGATTGAAAGTTGGAACCTCAGTAATGAGTGGACCGGGTTCAGCTCCGGAAATTGGAAACACTTTGCCTTTGGCTGAGATTCCATTGGGTACAGTAATTCATAACATTGAATTACAACCGGATCGTGGTGGTAAATTGGTTCGTTCAGCAGGATCATTTGCACAATTGCTCAACCGTGATGGTAGATATGCAATCGTGAAACTTGCATCGGGTGAAACACGTATGATTTTAACTGCTTGTTCAGCTACAATCGGTTCGGTTTCAAATCCTGATCACAACCAGGAGCGTATGGGTAAAGCAGGAGCTAACCGTTGGAGAGGTCGTAGACCAAGAACTCGTCCGGTAGTAATGAATCCTGTGGATCACCCGATGGGTGGTGGTGAAGGTAGAGCTTCAGGAGGACACCCACGTTCACGTAACGGTATTAAATCAAAAGGTTACAAAACACGTACACCTAAGAAATATTCTAACAGATTCATCATCGAAAGGAGAAAGAAATAAGATATGGCACGCTCTCTAAAAAAAGGACCTTATATTGACGCGAAACTTGAGAAAAAAGTTAACGTAGTCATTGAGTCAAAGAAAAAAACTGTCATCAAAACTTGGTCGAGAAGATCAATGATCGCTCCTGATTTTGTTGGACAAACATTTGCGGTACACAATGGTAACAAGTTTATCCCGGTGTATGTAACTGAAAACATGGTAGGTCACAAATTAGGTGAATTTGCTCCTACTCGTACATTCAAAACTCACCCAGTTAAAAAAGACTAACGATGGAAGCAGTAGCAAGATTAAATAATTGCCCAACGTCACCTCGTAAAATGAGATTGATCGTTGACCTTATCAGAGGTAAAAAAGTAGCTGAAGCATTACATATTTTGCGTTTCAACAACGCAAAAGAAAGTGCTCCACGTGTTGAAAAACTATTACTTTCTGCCATCGCTAACTGGGGTCAGAAGAATGAAGGTGCTCGTGTTGAAGACGCTGAACTATATGTAAAAACTGTTTTTGTAGATAGTGGTGCAATGCTTAAACGCGTATTGCCGGCTCCTCAAGGACGTGCGCATAGAATCAGAAAACGTTCTAACCACGTTACACTGATAGTAGATAGTAAAGCAGCTGCTCAAACAGCCGCAGTAGAAACAGCAACCGAAGCATAAAAAAGTAAATATAATGGGACAAAAAGTAAACCCGATAGGAATTAGACTTGGTATCGTACGTGGTTGGGAATCGAACTGGTACGGTGGTAAGAACTTTGCCGAAAAACTGATCGAAGATGAGAAGATCAGAAAATATTTGAATGCTCGTATCACCAAAGGTGGAGTTGCACGTATCATCATCGAACGTACAATTAAGCGCATCATCATCACTATTCATACATCTCGTCCGGGTATCGTTATCGGTAAAGCCGGTTCGGAAGTGGACAAGATTAAAGAAGAGATCAAGAAGCTTACTAAAAAAGATGTTCAGATTAACATCTTCGAAATTAAGCGTCCTGAGTTAGATGCTGCCTTGGTAGGTGAAACTATTGCAAACCAATTGCAAGCGCGTGTTTCTTTCAAACGTGCTGTGAAAATGGCTATTGCTTCTACAATGAGAATGGGTGCTGAAGGAATCAAAATCCAGGTATCAGGTCGTTTGGGTGGAGCAGAGATGGCTCGTACAGAAAGCTACAAAGAAGGACGTACACCATTGCATACACTTCGTGCTGATATCGATTATACGATTGCTGAGGCATTAACAGTATATGGAAAGATCGGTATTAAAGTATGGATCTGTAAAGGCGAAATCTACGGTAAACGTGATTTGTCTCCTAACCTGGGAATGAGCAGTACTGAAAACAAAGGTGGTGATAGAAGAAATGATCGTAGAAACGACAGACCTGAAAGACCATCACGTGGAGGTAATGACCGCAGAGGCGGTAGTGGTGATAGAAGACCGTCAGCAGGTGCAGGCGGAGATAGAAGACCAAAGAAATAAATTTTTGACAATTAATTTTAAACTGTAAGAATAATGTTACAGCCAAAAAGAACCAAATATAGGAAAATGCAAAAGGGCCGTGTTCGTGGAAACGCAACACGTGGTGCTGAGATTGCATATGGATCATTCGGATTGAAATCAACCGAAGTAAGCTTCCTCACCGGAAAACAGCTTGAAGCTGCCCGTGTAGCTTTAAACCGCTACATGAAACGTGAAGGTCAAGTATGGATCAGAGTTTTTCCTGACAAACCAATGACGAAAAAGCCTGCAGAGGTACGTATGGGTAAGGGTAAAGGAGCACCTGAATACTGGGTAGCTGTTTGTAAGCCCGGTACCATCATCTTTGAAGCGGATGGAGTTCCAT
Source organism: Bacteroidota bacterium (assembly GCA_040386055.1). GTDB lineage: Bacteria > Bacteroidota > Bacteroidia > UKL13-3 > UKL13-3 > UKL13-3. Next base: position 20 of record JAZKGH010000195.1, on the reverse strand, counting down.
TGGCAGTAGCTAAAGAGGCT
>JAZKGH010000194.1:0-4463 GCA_040386055.1 Bacteroidota bacterium | reverse complement strand
AACATGGAGTTTTATCAATTTCACCCTACGGCGTTGTATCATCCATCAGAACATGGAACGTTTGCCATGTGTGATTTCTATCCTGTGGTACAACCGGAAGAGTTACTTTTGAATGTTTAATTTCCGTATAATAAACCTCTGCAAGCAGCTGTTTACTGGCTATTATTTGAGGTAACCGCGAAAACTGGCTATTAACCAAAGCTGCCTGAAAATCAGTCATTCTGTAATTGTAACCCGCTTCTACAAACTCCATCCTGCCGTCTATCATTTCAATTCCATGATTGCGTAGTGTACAAACTTTATTATACAATAATTCACTTGATGTGGTTATCATACCACCTTCTCCTGAAGAAATTGCCTTTCTTGGATGAAGAGAAAAAGATCCAAAAATACCATAGGTGCCAACAAACTTTCCATTTTGTGTTGCTCCCAAAGCGCAGGCTGCATCTTCAACAATATGAATATTAAACTCTTTAGCTAATGTAACAATAGCCTCTATATCACAAGCTAAACCAAATTCATGAACAGGAATAATTGCTTTGGTATTAGAGGTGATTTTAGCTCTTATTTTTGTTACATCAATATTAAACGTTTCAATATCTATATCTACAAAAACAGGAGTTGCACCTACTAGCTCAACTACATTTGCGGTAGCTATATAAGAAAAGGCGGGAACAATTACTTCATCCCCTTTTCCAATCCCCAATGCGATCAAAGCGAGATGCATAGTTGCAGTTCCGTTTGATACTGCACATGCATATGGTGCTTTTGTATAGTTTACAATTGCATCCTCAAATTTCTTGACATTATGTGATTGAACAAGCATGCCTGTTCTCAATACCTGATTAACGGCCTCTATGTCTTCCTCCCGAATATCCGGTGACGATAATGGAATAAAATTCATCACTTACGATTATATATACTTTCAATAATATCAACAACCTTAAGCCCTTCGAGAGCATTAGTAGTGATTTGGGCTCTTCCCTTTAAAACATCAACCACATTTTCAATAACATAATGGTGATTAGCTGCCGATCCTTTATATGCACCATAATCATTACCAGGATTAGTAGGTGCTAAATCCGGCATCTCATAATCTTTCACATGACAATATTCTACTTCATTCATATACTGTCCTCCGATTTTAACACTTCCAAATTCTCCAATAATTGTCATACTGCTTTCCAGGTTTTGGTTCCACACTGAAGTAGAGTAATTTAAACATCCCATCCCTCCGTTTACAAAATCAAAACTTACAAATCCGCTATCTTCAAAATCGGTAAGTGCTTCGTGGTTAAAGTCATTAAACTTAGCCTGAATATTTTGTATGTCGCCAAATAACCAATACATGATATCTATAAAGTGAGAGAATTGGGTAAACAATGTTCCTCCATCCAATTCTTTCTTACCATGCCAATTGTCGGCTTTATAATAACGTTCATCTCTGTTCCAATAACAATTGAGCTGTACCATAAATATTTTACCCAACTTGCCTGATCCTATTAAGTCTTTAATCCAAACCGAGGGTGGAGAATATCTATTTTGCATGACTGCAAATACATGTTTATGAACATGTAATGCTTTAAAGATCACTTTTTCCGCATCCTGTTTCCTTAACGCCATTGGTTTTTCAACAACGATATGTTTTTTTGAATCTAAACACTTCAATGACTGTTCAGCATGGAATCCGTTGGGTGATGCAATGTTTACAACATCACACTCTATACCGGAATCGAGAAAATCTTCCAATGAATTAAAAAACGGGATATTGTATTTTTCAATGCCCAATAACGTTTTGTCCTTTGTATCAATTAAAGCTACCAATTCCGACTCTTCATTCCTCTCGATCATTTCAGCGTGACGTTTCCCAATATGCCCGCAACCAACTACCGCAAATTTGATTTTATCCTTCATGTTTTGATTTTTCTTCTTCTACCAATTTGTAAAACTCCGCATACAGGTTTTTCCCTACGTAATAGAGTATTGAAAGGAACACTGCTACCATACCATATAAAAACCCCGTCATCAAACGACTTTTCTTTTCAAATTTTAATGGTAAAGTTGGTGTATCAATAATTTCAATCAAGGGTTCCTCCTTTACCAATGCCATTTTTGAGAGCTCAATATTTTTGGTAAGTTCTCCGTAAAGGGATGTTAAAAGCTGAACATTCATTTGCCTTTTCAAAACGGGGATCTTAACCCGGGCCAGTGCGGCATTTTGATTCTGGTCCTGAGCACTTGCAGCTCCACTCATTTCAGTATTCAGCTCATTCCTTACAGAGTCTATGCGCATTTCAAGGAGTTCTATATTAGCCTTCATTTTTTTTGTTTTTTGTAAAACGTAAGTGTCCTTAATTACCTGAGCCAAATGTTCCAGAAAAACCTTTGCGAACAATTCATCCGTGAACCGGAAACGGTATTCTATAAAAGATAATTTTTTATCCGGCTTCTCATTCTCAAGTCTGTTTTTAATAATATCATCGCCCACTACCTGAAGAAGACTATCCTCAGCTCTTGTATATGAAGCACGTGGTTTATTAAAATTATACTTTACTTTTTCCTGGTCAATTTTCATTACCTCTAAATACCTATCAATGAGCAGATACTCCTTACCTTCAAAAACATAAGTAGTTAATAAGGCCCTTTCAATCATCGATTGTGATTTAAACAGCTCTATTATATTTTCGCCTTTAAAAGCCCCTCCATCCCCTTTTGATAAATCAATACCAAACTGGCTGGCAAGTGAGGAGTACATACTGGTGCCCGATTTTTCCTCTATTGCAAATGTAAGTTTAGCAATATATGTTTTAGGTACTGTCCATGCATAAGCTACACCAATTATACCTGCTACCAAACCGCAAATTATAATTTGTTTCCATTTCTTTTGAGCAATGGTCTTGTATTGCAAAAGAGTGATGTATATGCTTACAAAATTAATTTCTTTTTCTTTCATCTTAATATATTGATCTACATCACCTTAACTCAATCACTCAACCTCTAAAAATGGTAAATTTAATAAAACCACGGGGATTTATGCAAAAGTATACAGATTTACGTTAACAGCTATTTAACTCTTACCACCTGTTTATTATTCAATTGATACTCCTGCGCACTCTCTGAACATACAGCTATGCCTTCTTTATTAAACACCAGTTTTTGTCCATATTCACTCATCCAGCCTATTTGTTTAGCCGGATTTCCTACCACTAATGCGTAGTCCGGAATCTCTTTCGTTACCACTGCTCCCGCTCCAATGAATGCATACTTGCCAATATTATGGCCACAAACAATGGTCGCATTAGCTCCGATACTTGCTCCTTGTCCTACATTTGTCTTTGAATACTGACCTCTTCTGTTGACGGCACTTCGCGGATTGATAACATTTGTAAACACCATCGATGGGCCCAGAAATACATCTGACTCACAAGTAACACCCGTGTAAATAGAAACATTATTCTGTACCTTCACATTATCACCTAATATTACCTCAGGGGAAACCACCACATTCTGTCCGATATTGCAATTAGTACCCAATGTGCAATTAGACATGATATGTGAGAAATGCCAGATTTTTGTTCCCGCACCTATGTTGCAGCCTTCATCAATGATGGCTGTTTCGTGTGCAAAATAGTGCTGCTCTCCCTTATCCATATCTAGTTATAAAATGTTTTGATTTCGGTTACTATATACTCCAGTGTTTCTTTACTCAACTCCGTATGCATGGGCAACGACAATACACTTTCTGTTAATGATTCTGCTATCGGGAATGTTCCTTTAGGATACTTATCTGAATAATATGCTTTTTGCAGGTGCATAGCAATCGGATAATAAATCATCGTTGGAATTCCTTTCGTCTCCAGATATTTTTTCAGCTCATCACGTTTACCTCCACTTACGTTAATGGTGTATTGGTGAAACACGTGGGTAGATTGAGTAGAGCGGGCAGGAACCTTTATTTGCTCCACTCCGGAAAGCAAAACATCATAGATAGAAGCTGCTGTTGAGCGTGCTCCGCTGTAATCATTCAAGTATTTGAGTTTCACATCCAATATAGCCGCCTGCAAGGTATCCAATCGTGAATTCACTCCGATTGTATCATGGTGGTACTTTTTCTCCTGACCATGATTGGCAATCATCCTGATGTATTTACCAAGATGATCATCATTGGTAAACATAGCGCCACCATCACCATAACATCCCAGATTTTTAGAAGGAAAAAATGAACTACAGCCGATAGTTCCAATAGTTCCCGCCATTTTACGGCTGCTATCCGAAAAGGTATATTCCGCTCCTATCGCTTGCGCGGTATCTTCAATTACATAAATGTTGTGTTTTGCAGCAATTGCCATGATGCGCTCCATATCAGCACACTGCCCATATAAATGAACAGGCACAATGGCTTTCGTTTTGGAAGTAATGGCCGCTTCTATTTTATCACAATCAATATTGAAGGTATCGGGATT
>JAZKGH010000193.1:0-3133 GCA_040386055.1 Bacteroidota bacterium | reverse complement strand
TATTGATCAGGGCGCACGGAGAGCCACCTGAAACCTATAAAAAAGCATTGGAGCAGGATATTGAACTGATCGATGCTTCATGCCCTGTAGTACTTAAGTTGCAAAACCGTGTACGTGAAGCCTATAATGATGATGAGCAAATCATGATTTATGGCAAACACGGACATGCTGAGGTGATTGGCCTAAAGGGTCAAACCAATGGTGATGCTATTGTGATTGAAACCTTTGATGAACTCGACAATATTGAGTTACCGAAAAAAATTCAGTTATACAGCCAGACCACCAAACGCACCAAAAACCTTTATGCCTTGCGCGATAAACTGGTAGAAAGAGGTGTTGAAGTGGATTTTAATGATACCCTCTGCCGCCAGGTTTCCAACCGTGATATTCAATTGCGCGAATACGCCAAACGTTTTGATAAAATCGTTTTTGTATCAGGCAAAAAATCATCCAATGGAAAAGTGCTGTACGATGTGTGCAAGGATGTAAACCCGAATACGTTTTTTGTCAGTTCCAAAACGGAATTGCAAAAAGAATGGTTCAGTGAAAACGATACCGTGGGCATTTGCGGAGCTACCTCCACCCCGCAATGGCAAATGGAAGACGTGCGTGATGCCATTCTTGCTTTATAGAATATTAAAGTCACAGATTACTCAAATTTACATAATTGAATTTGCGTCATCTGTGGCAAATCAAAAATTATTAACCTTAAAAAATAAACACTCATTAAAACCCTTATCCCTCATATGAAAAGAATATTATTTTCCATTTTAGCTATTGCAACACTTGCCTACGGGTTTGTATATGCCACCAAACCTTCTGAAAAAATGACTCCTCCACCAAAAACATTCCATGAACTCTCTATTAAATCATTGGATGGAAAATCAGTAATTAAATTCAGCGACTTTAAAGGCAAAAAAATCCTGTGCGTCAACACAGCATCTGAGTGTGGTTACACCCCTCAGTACACCGATCTTCAAAAGTTGGCCGAAAAATATAAAAGTGACCTTGTAGTCATTGGTTTCCCTTGCAACCAATTTGGTGGACAGGAACCTGATGAAGCGACTAAAATAGGTCAGTTTTGCAAGGCTCGTTTTGGTGTTACGTTTTTGCTCACCGAAAAAATTGATGTAAAGGGCGACAACCAGCACGATGTATACAAATGGTTAAGCAACAAAGAATACAACAAAGTAAAAGACGTGAACGTACGCTGGAACTTCGGAAAGTTCCTGGTTGACGAAAATGGAAAACTACTTGAGTATTTTCCTTCACAGATAACACCAATGGATCCTCAGATTACATCACTGATTGAAAAGAAATAACGAACTGCATTAGCAATTCTAAAAATGCCATCCTACTTTCGGATGGCATTTTTTTGTTATGAACCGATTAGAACGAATCACTACCATTTTACTTTTATTGCAATCGCGCAAAAAGATGACCGCCCAGCAATTGGCCGATCATTTTGAAACCAGCGTGCGTACCATTTACCGCGATGTACGCGTGCTCGAAGAAGCAGGTGTGCCTGTAGGTGCCGAAGCCGGTATCGGTTATTTTCTTTCCGAAGGTTATAGTTTACCTCCGGTACTATTTACTAAGGAAGAAGCTGCAGCCATGATTACGGGAGAAAAATTATTGCAGCAATTTGCCGATGCTTCCATCAACAAAGAATTTGCTTCGGCCATGCATAAAGTGAGGGCAGTATTGCGCAGCAGTGATAAAGATTTTGTGGAAACACTCGAACAAAGCATCAGCGTGCACCGTGTTAGATCAGGCGACCTGAGTTCCGAAGATTTCCCCAATCGTTTTATGAGCAGCATACAGGTAGCATTGGTGAAACAACAGGTTATCGAGCTGGAATATTATTCTCACCATTCAGAAGAAACAACCAAGCGCATTATTGAACCCATTGGTTTAAGTTTTTTGAGTGGCAGTTGGCACCTGTTTGCCTGGTGCAGACTGCGCAAAGATGTACGCGACTTCCGAGCCGACCGTATCAAAAACCTGCGTACGCTGGATGAAACCTATAACAAACAAAAACTACCCAAACTGGAAGAAGTTGCTAAACTATTTAACAACCCCAAAGACATACAACGTATCGTCATCAGGGTAAACAACGCATTTCTCAAAGAAGCTTCACAAATGAAATATTACCTTGGGATGGTAGAAGAAACAAAGCATGAACATCATACAGAAATGGTCTTTTATTATACCCCATTAACACAATTTGCAAGATGGATGCTGATGTGGGGTGAGCATATTACTGTAGTTGAACCAAAGGAATTAAAAATCCAACTCACAAAAATGATCGGTGCTCTTCACAAAAATCTTGGATAATTTCCCTTTCCTTAATTCCAAATTCTCAATTCGTCATTCTCAATTTCCTCCTGACATACCCTTGTCACTTGGCATATGCATCTTTGATCCATGCAATGGATTCAACTCATATTTGGTATCATTTTCAGGCAATGTCTACGTTATATGCTAGCCATTGTTCTATTCATAAAATTATAACACTATAACCATAGATACATGACAACAACAGAACAAATTACTCAAGCCATCACAAACTTTGTAAAAGGTGGCGACAACAGCGACCTTATGATGATAAATAGTGTGTTGCACAACAATTTCAGGGTAACCAATAATGGGTATATGGGTACTCCGGGTGTAACCGTTCTTGACAAACAACAGTATTTATCCAACGTTCAAACCGGTCTTTTTGGTGGAGTACCGAGAACCTTTTTTATTGAACAACTTGATGTAAGCGGAAAAATTGCAATGGTAAAGCTAAAGATTGAGAGTGCTAACAATCATTTTATTTCTTATAACTCCATGGTACTCGACACCGACAATCAGTGGAAAATCATCAATAACCTTGCGGTTGTTGAACCAAAGTAACTTTAAACTATTTAGAATATATAGCTTAGGGTTTAAACCCTAAGCTATATATTCTATAATTATTCCGACTACTGACATACTGTTGTCACCAAACTCTCCTTTATTTACCCATTAACCACAAACAATATGAAAAGCACCCTTAACGCCCACATCGAATTACACATCAATGCTCCTTTGCAAAAAGTATGGGATGCCCTAACGACACCTGCAACTATCAAAGAATATTTCTTTG
>JAZKGH010000192.1:9844-29185 GCA_040386055.1 Bacteroidota bacterium | reverse complement strand
AAGCAAACTGCCAAATATTATTTTGACAAAGCCATGGCTTATAAAAACTATGATTCTAAGAATTATATTCACCAAAAAGTTAAACTTGCTTTGTCCGAAATAAATTGATCTTGCTTTGATTAATATCATATTTTTACGATACCATAAAGTACAACTTTGACCCACCAAATACCGAAACCAGATGATAGACTTTGAATATATTGAAGCGAACAAAGAAATATTCAGAACCTCATTCCTGAATGCTAAGCCATTTTGTTTGCTGGCCATTGATAATTTTTGCATCAAAGAGAAAGCAGAAGAGTTATACAAAAGCATTCCTGAAATTGAAACCCAGAGTGCCGATTATGTATTTGCCAAAAACAAATTCGAGAAGTCAAAATTCTGGACCATGGGGGGGATTTTCCAGGAGTTGTATGATGATCTGACCTCTTCTCGTTTTCAGGATTGGTTAAAATATGTAACCAACGAAGATGTATTCGTTGACAAGGAGTTTTATGGCGGTGGAATTCACCAGGGAAAAGCAGGCAGTTTTTTAGATATGCATGCAGACTTTAATTACCATCCTTTAAAAGAAACCTGGTTCCGCAATCTCAACCTGCTTTTATATTTAAATAAAGACTGGAAACCCGAATACGGAGGTCAGCTTCGTTTGGAACATGCCGACACCCATGACAAAATTGATATAGATGTGCCCTTTAACCGGTTTGTGATCATGCATAGTCGCGGATATACATTGCATGGTTACGATCCTATCCGTTTCCCTGAAGGCAAATACAGAACCTCGATAGCGGCTTATGCATTTACACTGCACGAAAAACAACTGGAAGACAGCAGAACAACAGTTTGGCATGTAGAAAAATCCAATCCCATTAAATATATACTCTCTAAAATCTGGGTTCCGGCCGTGAAGCTGAAAAGTAAATTCATCAAGAGTAAAACAGCGAAGAATTAGTTGATTAAGTTAATTGGTTATTGAGTTATTGACGAATTATTCTTTCGTGATTTTCATCCTCTGTTACTATTCGTGACTTCTGTACAATCCCGATAGCTATCGGGGGCGGTTTATTTATTGCGGGTAACGGATTTTCTTGCCAACTGCCTACTTTCTCTAGTGCCTATTTCTTTCGTGTGCAAAAAATTACGTGTGTTCATACGGGTTAATAATTTTAAGCCTATCGCTAAAGGCTAACAGCCAATCGCTCCCAAAAATGATGTAAACATTCTTCAAAATAATATAACATTATACATCCCCAGAGGAGGATATTCGTGTTCACATAAATCTAAAATAGTATGATGGGATGGGTACTTCTGGCAGTTGCGGTTTTAATCGTAGGCATCTATTACCGTATTCGTCAAAGCAGGCGTAAATAGAAAAACAATTGTGGATATTTCTATACATAATTCTTTCTTCTGGTAGTGGTCAACTAAGGATGGCATTATGCTCACAAAGGATGTGAGAGCTTTGGCACAAAATTTTCACGGGAATTAGCTTGCCTGACGACTTTGCACACCTGTAAAAAATAAAATTATGAATATCAAACGAATCTTTGGGGCTTTACTTTCCGTTCTCGGAATAGTTGGTCTTATTTATGCCGCTGTATTGTTTGCAAATGCTAATAATGGCACTCTCAATATTAAGCAATTTGCCACCTACGGAATACTCAGTGCCGTATTTTTCATCGCAGGAATTGGTCTGGTTCGAACAACCAAAGACGAATCATGATGAATATGTGGAGTATCTTAGCAATTGCCGTGCTGATTGTTGGGCTTGGCTATTATCTGCATAAGAAACGATGATAAGATTTGACATTTTAACACGTGTAAGTACACACCAGCAAGAGAATGAAAGTGGGAAGGATGAACCTGAACGTTTTTCACTCTAACTTTGCATATTCACCTCCGGCCTATTAATAATCAATTAAGTGATGATGTATCCCCTAGATCATTTACTTCCCAAAAGAATCCATTTTCATAAAAAAGCCCTTTCGTTGCTCCCGTATATTTACTTTGACCATGCAACACATCAATCTTAATTAGTCCACCATTGAAATCTGTAGCTATGTCTTTATTAAGTGTATGTCCGATAACAATTTTGGTTACCTGAAAATGCTGAAGTATCTTATCAAAATCAATCGGAGTTGCCTTCTCATAATATTTATAACTCTGCACTAATCCCCTATACCACAAAACCCCTTCCCTCCCGGCTATAAGCGCAGATAAATCCATTCGGTCATAATGATCGTATAAATTTGAATCGAGCGATTGGCGGATAAGATCATTTATAGTTGTAATATCTGGTCTAAATGCCAGTATCTTTGGGCTTATTCCGCCATGGACAAAAAGGGTTTTACCGATTTTTTCAATTGCATTTTTTGATCTCAACCATTCACCCATCACGCTCTTTGAAGAATATAATACTTTATAAGCGTCCTTCCAATTCTCTTTTCCCGTAATTTCCTGCGATAACTTTACTGACTTTGGATCAGCGTCTTTAGCGATGCCCTGTATATTCATCACTTCATGGTTACCTAATATATAATGAACTCTGCCATTCGATCGGATAGCTTTTTCTTCTAACGAATAAATGAGCCAGAGCACCTGAATTGTATGAGGTCCACGGTCTACAAAGTCACCTAAAAATACGACATGGCCATTTCCGAATATCCAATTATAATTCTTATCGATTACTTTATTCCTGAGGAGAAAACCATACAGTCCAGAGAAATTCCCTTCGATATCTGAAATGACAACCATTTTGGATGGTTCAGGCCATTCTGCAGATTGTATAGCATTATGTTTCCTGATGATAACACTGAAGCTATCCTGATCGGCATTGGGGATCCTAACCATAAAGGAGTCTCCCGGGTTAATAAACTTTGTTATAAGGCGATTCGAACCGGATACTTCATAGCCAATATATTTCTCCTGTTCATAAAATAAATAAGGGCCATCCTGTCCATTGAATTGTCTTTTCAGATAATAATCTCTTTGAACTCCGAATCTTTGTCCTGTAAACCACGCAGAAAAACCACTCCACCTGTATTTTACATAACCCGTTGAATCATTATACTGCATGAATGGTTTCCAACATGCTGCCAACGACATAAATACAATCATAAGAGCAATAATTAATATGCTGTTATAAATAACGCGGTGCTTATTCTTTGTGATCATAACATAAACATTATTTCCGTTTCAAGTGAAAAAATCATGTCATACAAAAAGCCTTACTCACTCTTAATAGGAGAAGCTAAAATAGAATTACCCGGGAAATAATACTAACATACGGTAATCACATATAAGAAAAGGCTTTGTTGATTCAATGATCAACAAAGCCTTTTCTCTGACACTCATAAAACAGACTTGTCATTCTAAATCAATTCCTATGCTTTCTTGCCCTGCTCGTTGTAGCTGAACATCCAGTTGATACCGAATCTATCTTCGCACATACCGAAGTAATCGCCCCAGAATGTTTCTGCCATAGGCATAGTAGTTTTTCCGCCAGCCGAAAGTGCCGCATACAGACGGTCTGTTTCTTCGCGGCTCTGAGGACTAAGTGAGATAGAGAAATTATTGCCCAGTGTGAAGCCGGGTGCCCACTCTCCTCCTGTATCGCTTCCCATTAGGGCACTTCCTTCGCCCAAAGGAAGTGAGATGTGCATGATCTTGTTGCCGTCTTCTTTTGACATTGCAGTTGCACCTTCCTGAGGTGGCATTTCGTTGAATCTTCCTACATAAGAAAATTCCCCTCCAAATACGGATTTGTAGAAATCAAAGGCTTCTTCGCAGTTGCCGTTAAAGTTGAGATAAATGTTTGCTATCATAATTTTGGGTGTTTGGTCCTCAAATATATTCATCCTCGTATTAGCTCACCATGAAATGTTTGTTTTGAGAAGATTATCCCTACCTAAACCCTGCATTTCTCTACCTTTAAGATAAAGAAGACTGTTTTCTTAACAATAAGTTATTGGTTATTAGTATCCACGCTAAAAAATGTAAAAAAGCTGGGGAAAGCACTTGCACCCCTTACTGATTTATGTATCTTTGCCACCCATTTGCCAGCGGAGCAATTGAGCAATCGATTGTAACACTATGCCCGGATGGCGGAATTGGTAGACGCGCTAGTCTCAAACACTAGTGGGAAACCGTGCCGGTTCGACCCCGGCTCCGGGTACAAAAGGAAAAAGCCTTGTAAATCTATGATCTGCAAGGCTTTTCTTTTTGTTAGCCCGTTTCTTTTACAATAAGAACCAAATTATCTCGCCTTATTCTCAGATTATCAAAAATCATTTGAGCGTTATGTTAATTTTCAATTGAAGTGCAATCACATGGACGATACGTCCACGTGAACGGGTAGAAGTATAAATGTTCAATTACTCGTTCATGCAGTGCGGCAATCCTGATCTTGTTGTTGGAGGCTGTTCTTTAAGCCGCAGGCATTCAATAAAAAAACCCCGCCAGAGCGGGGTTCTTCGTAAGGGAACTGTAAGATTTAAACTATTGTTTAAGCACCTTCAGCATCCTGTATTGTTTGCCAGTGCTGTCCTCTGCTTTGAGTAGGTAAAGGCCTTTATTCATACCTGAAAGATCAAGTTTCAGTTGAGTGCGGCCGGCTGCAACGGTTTCGTTGCGCGTCATCACCTTCCGCCCCTGCATGTCATACAGTGACACGGTGAGGGTGGTGGCTGCTTCCACGTGCAGGTCTATGTTCAGCTGGCTGAAAGCAGGGTTCGGGTAGGCAACAATCTCTGCCCCTTCCCTGCTGTCCTGGTCCATTAGCCCTGAAGGCATTGGCGGAGCAGGTGCCGGAATGCAGATATCGTATACATCCACACATCCTGAGAACACATAATCGGTCGTTTGAACCCTAAAGTGATCAACTGGTGTACCCAGGTCGAGTACCGGCGGATCGTTCACCGGTGTGACCTCACTCAGGGGTACTGTCACCTCGCAACCTCCGCGGGTGGACCCGGTAGCATCAACGCTGATAAGTTGGGGCGTGCGCACACCACCCCAGTCGGTGGTTGTTCCTGAGAGGGCATACCCCGATCCGCTCGTGGTTACAAACACGTCGAGCAGGGTGGTGTTGCCGTTTATGCCATAGCTGTTTGCGGTTAATAGGCTCAGTGTGGTTTTGTCGATCTGCACAAAAAGATCGGTTTCTCCCCCACTCAACGGGCGAAGACCTCCCACTACAGCGATCGTGTTTCCTGTACTCGTGATCCCTTTAAAGGTGGTGTAATCCATGTTGTTATTGGCATACTCCTGAATAGCCAGCTCATTGCCGTTTGCATCCAGTTTCACCAGGAGCCCGTTCCAGAATGTAGCACCAGATCCGGTTTGGTCGTGATCGCTTGTGTAGCCAGCCACATAATAATCCGAACCGTCCTGATGGGCGGCATACAGCACAGAAGCCGAACGGCAGGCCGGGTTGCCGAGGTTGTAACAGTTGCCACCTGTTTGCCTGCGGAACACATATTGCCAGGCAAGGGTGCCGGTGCTGGAGCCACCTGCGTCAAATTTCATCACGTGCCCGGCCACAAAATCACCATCTTCACCCGAACTCCCGGTGAGCACATACCCCCCATCATCCGAAGCGATTAGGCTCAGCACCTTGAAATGGTTACGCGGGTTTCCGTTGTAGGCGATGGGGATCTCCCTGTAATAGATCACCCCGCCACCGGAAGTCATCCGGCAGATCATCAGGTCGTGTGTATTGGCGTTCGCATCAGGCCCATTGATATCGGCCACCACAATGATATCTCCTCCAGAACTACCCGGAGCAGGGACAGCTTCGGCCATGTACACATGACCGGGTGATTGCGTGTACGGAAAAAAGTTTTGCCAAGTGATTGGTCCAGCGGCCGGTGTGCGTACAATATTCAGCACCGGTGGGTTCCCTGGGGTGTTCAATAAACGTGATGCGATCACAAGGTCGCCATTGCCAGCGATCAGGGCTTGTCGGCCCTCCTCTTCATACGCGTCATTGAGGTGATGCCAGGTGTTGGTGTTCTGCCCGGCTGCATTCAATTCAAATACAAACGATCCGCTTTTGAAGAATTGTGCATCCTTTGGCTTTGTATTGGTAATATATACATTACCTGTTGCAGGGTTGTAGGTGGCCCGGTTGATGTCCAGTTCCCAGGCTTGGTAAGCAATCCCCGGATAGGCGTGGCGAAAATAGGTGGTGGCTGGTAACTCGGCGCAAGCACAGGCATTGGCATACCACCATGAATGTTCGTCAGAGGTGGTTTCCGAAAACGGGCTGATCGTATGAAAAGTCTGGCTGGTTGAGTATTCATACGGTTTCAGATTGAGTGGCTCATCAAGGGGATTATGTGGATCCGTACATGGACTTACACCTGCCAGGTCTATTTTATCCCCGTTCAAGTCCACCATATTCAGCGTTAGGTTCAGCGAAGGGTCGCGTCCCACAAGTAAATAGTGCAGTTTATCTTTGCTCACACACAGGCATGAAAACTGAACATTGCTCAGATACCACAACTGATTTTCGAAAAAAGATTGGGTAACAAGTGAATTGTTGAGCTTCCAAGTATAGCTTTTTATACCACCACCGCCGAAAACATGCTGGTTCGCTGTCACCATGATACCTTTTTTAGAGTCACCGTCAATTAAAGCGATGTCAGTAGCGGGGAATTCATCAATGGCTGGCATCACCCCGGTGGCTGCCTGCACCACTGCACCGGCAGCAGCACCGATAGCCGGGTTAAATTTAATCACCGATGGGCGCCATTCGCGGCCCCAGCCACCTGCGTCTCTTGTATTGGTAAGAATATACAGCATGCGGCTGAACCGATCCCGTTCAAAGCGAACTGCCTTTGCTTCTTCATATTGTACACCCGGGTATGGAATCAGCCAGGAAAAGATGCGCACCAGCGAATAATCCACAAAGATCACATGTGGACGTACAATAACACCAGTAACCGGATCTGAGAAGTTGGCCAGGATAAAAAAACCGCCGGTCCCGTTGTAAACAGGATCTTCCACAATATCTACCGGTGTTGAATTCGGGTCGGTGTCCAGCAAGGTCCTGATCAAGTTGTTCCCAGCATTGTCGAACTTATAAATGCTCGTGTTCTCTGTTGGCGTGATCCCGTTCCTCTTAACACCTATGGTAATGATGTCGTTGGCAGCATTGTTCACAAAAAGAACCGCCTTGAGGCCTTCTGCTCCCCCAGTCGTAGTATGCCAGCTTCGGTCCCACAACAGGTTCCCGAGGTCGTCTATTCTTGCCAGATAATTGTGCGTGATGAGAATTGTACCTCCCACCAAAGGATTATGCCCTCCGCACACCACAAATCCAGGTAGTGCAGGATTTTTGCTTTCCGCTATATCAGTTACATGAAGAAAGGATCCTGGTGTTCCTTTAAGCTCACGCAGCCATACAGGGAGTCCAAGGTCGTTAAATTTAGCAACAATCACGCTTTGCATGTTTGTGCCGGTGAGGGTTCCAACCACTACGTAGTTATCGTCGGATGATTTGATCACCTTTGAGATGTCCTGCCAGGATGCCCCGGGTATGGCAGCAGAAATGTCGAATGAATGTGCCCACGGCAACTGGGCCCGTGTTTGTGTGACGCCAACCAGGTACAGCAGCACCAGGAAGAGCATTGGTTTCAGATTTTTCATGTGTTGAATGAATTAAGGTTTAGAAATGAGCGCTACGGGCCAAAGCGGCTAATTGTCCTATTGTCCTGGCGCCTTCCTAAGCAAGTTACTTCGCCCTACATTTCGCATGGAGCCCGTTTAGAGAAAGCAGGGTTTGATACAACGAACGTATGTTTTCGTACAACGAATGAATAAAAAATCTGGATTGAAATGTGGGAGGTACAGTTTGCCATGGCTGCAGGCAGATGTTATTTCCGCGTGCTTTCATTCCTTACCCTGCCAAACAGATTCAGGAAATCATCCCTGAAATTTTTTGACACCGGGATCTCTGCGTTGTCGGCCATAATAATCAGGCCGATGTTCTCATACCTGCGCACATGATTCAGGTTTACGATATACGAACGGTGGACCTGGAAAAACAACTGGTGGTCGAGAATATGCTTAAACTTTTGCAGGTTGTATGAGCTGATGATCTTTTTACCCCCGGTAAAAACCTTGGTATATGAGCTTAATGCTTCCAGGTAAACAATGTCGTCCATGTTGATGTAGTCGATGGCATTGTTGCCGGGAATGCCAATCTTATACTGCATCTGCCCCGAGTGTGTTACACCTTTTCCCGAAGACCGTTTGTGCTGCACCCGCTCCAGCGCCTTGTCAACGGTCTTCACAAATTCAGCCTCATCAACCGGCTTTAAGATGTAACCCGCTGCCGAAAGTTTAAACGCTTCGAGTGCATGGTTGGAATGGGCAGTAATGAACACCACCTCGCTTTTGAGATCAGGAAGGCTTTTAAGCAGGTCGAGCCCGCTTTTTCCCTGCATGGAGATGTCGAGGAACAGCACATCGCAGGGGATGTTCCTGAGTCCATCGAGGGCCTTCGACCATTGGGTATAGGTATGGAGCACCTCCATGTTTTTATAGTAGGTCTTAACGATGTCGGCAAGCAGCTCAGCCGCCTGCAGCTCATCGTCGACAATAATGCATGTGTACTTATTCATGGGTTGAATGAAGGTTTTTGATGGTGATTTGAACAATGGTTCCAGTTAAAGATTCAGGAAGGTCTTCATAGGCAATCTCTATCCCGGTGCTTTCGTATTTGTTAAACAGGTGGATGAGCTCACTGATCAACTCGTCGCCATACGATTCTTTTTTTACGTGGCTTTCCTGCTGCATGGCTTTTGAACGGCTGCGTCCTATTCCATTATCCCGGATGATGCAGGTGAGCTGCCGGTTTTGGTTGTCGAGCCGGAAGAGGATGTCGAGGTGGCCTTTCTCTTCCATGGGCAGGAGCCCGTGGTTGATTGCATTTTCCACGATGGGTTGAAGCAGCAGAGAGGGGATGCGAATGGTTTCAGGGTGAGGGATGTGTTCTAATCTGATCTCATAACTGAAAATATGCGCAAATCTGGTTTGCTGTAGCTCAATGTAATTGGTAAGGTTAACAACTTCTTCTGATAAAGAGATATACCGGTGCCGTGATGCTTTGAGGTAAGCCCTTAGCAACTGTGAGAAGCGGAGGATGTGGTTGTAGGCATCATCAAGCTTTTGCTTTTTAATAAAATGAAGGGCCGAATTAAGCGTGTTAAAAATGAAATGCGGGTTGATCTGTGCATACACCGATTTAAGCTCCAGCTCGAGCATCTGATTTTTTCGGGCTGCGCGCTTCCCGATTATTTTTTTGGTGATGAGTGCGGTGCAGAGGCTGATAAGCACCACGCCAAGTATCCCCAAACCCCACATCACCTGAAGCCCAGGTGAAACCTGCCACCACCAGGGTTTAATATACACTGAAATCTGGATGGCTTCACTTTGCCACACATCATCTTTTACCTTCACCTTCAAATTGTAAAACCGTCCTGCTTCAAGGTTGGGCATGTTCAGCTCACTGGAATTCAGTTCGTGCCAAACCGAATCAAGACCTTCTATCGTGTACGCGTATTTTAGCTGCCCGTTTCCGGAAGGCCTGATCAAGTCGAACTGCAAAAGGGATTTACCCTGGAAAATGTTAATGACCTGCTGACGTGGCACCACATACGTACTATCATTGTACTGCAGCAGAAGGGTATATGGAAGCTCGGTATTGTTGGTTTTAGCCGACCCGGTCGGGACATCAACCGTAAACATTCCCCGGTCGGTATAAAGCAGCACGTGGTCCTTAAAAAGCTGCATGTCGTTTACAAACGAAAAGTTCCGGTTCTTTACGTTGTGGTATACAACCGGTGTTTCATACCGGCCCGTTTCGGTTAACCGGCAAAAGGCCACCCCGAACTTCCCTGCGGTCACCAGCATGCTGTCGTTCAACGCCACCAACGCTCCGTTCAGATTGCAGTAATCAAAAAGTGTTGTGACCTCATCCGATTCGGGGTGATAAAGCAGCATCTTTTCGGCAGTTTTAAACAGCATCCTTCCGTATCGGTCGAGTAGCATTTTTTCCAGAGAAACAATGCCTAGCTTTTTGAGGAGAGACGGGCGGGAGGTGCAGACATTCCTGTGATCGATATAAAAAATGCTATACTCGTTGTATGCCCAAGCCCCGTTTCTTTTCCGATCGTGCACAACGCTTTTAACCCGGCCTGTATTCAGTACCTTGTAGCCGCTGCTGTTTTTGCCGAGTGTTAATACAACAACCCCGAAGGTAGAAACAAAATAATGTTTCCTTGCCTCCCGCACAATGGTATCGAAAACCGGTACCGGACCAGGGCTAAGCTTACCGCTTTTTTTATCACGCAAGTAAAAGAAATCTGAGGTGAGGAGGTCGTGCTGGTGATCGTATGGAATGAGCCCATGCACAACAGCCAGCATCTCGTACCTCTTCACTTCCGGGGGAGCACCAATCCGGGTTTTTACCAGAATCCTGTTGTGTGAGCTCCACCAATAGCCGGTGCTGTCGTTTAAAGTGGTGACCAGGGAGAATCCTGTGGCGTCCCAGACGTTGTACTTTTTAAATGCACTGCTTAGGTGGGGTGTGATGAATGCCCCGTTGGATTCTGTGGCGATGAATGTACCCCAGGTGCTGTCCTCCAACAGCTGAACAATATCGTATCCGTCGAAACCTGGCCGGGTGAGCTCATCCACCTTAAACGTTTGAAGCACCCGGAGTTCAGGGTTGAGCTTATCGATCTGGTCCCGGTAAAAAATATGCAGAAAATTATTCCGGCCATTGTCAACCACCTCGGACGTGGTAACATAGGAAAGTTTCTTTCCTGCGCTGTCCTTAAAAAATACCTGGCAACTGCAATCATCCAGATTAAGAGTCACCAGCTTTCCCCTTTTCCTCACGTAAAAAAAAGCGTGGTTCCTGTATTGAACCAGCCTCGAATCATAGATGGCTGGAGGAAGCATTCCCGGTGGCAACACACAAACTTTTTTAAGGAAGGACCGGCTTTGGTTAAACGCATACACACTAACGGTATCTCCTTTACGTGCGATGGTGCTGAGCGAAGCAGAAGCCGCAAAGGAGACATTGTTGGCCGGTTTTAAATAATGGTCGTTAACCAGGAGCTTGTAATTACCGGGTTCGGGAACCGGATCCATATCAATGGTATTCCGCACCATGGCCACAAAACCGGAGTCAGATTCATAGATGTCGCGCCAGTGCGTGACCATCCGGTCGCTTTCCATTACCTTGTGGTATTTGTTCTTATCAATGTAACCGAAAGAGTTGGCAAAATTAAACAGCCAGATCCGGTCTTTGCGATCGCGGTACATTTTCCAGACATCGTTATTTCCAAGCCCTACGGAAGAGTTAAACGTCTTGAAGTCGTACCCGTTATACCGCAACACGCCCTGGTCGGTGGCCATCCATAAATATCCATACTGGTCTTTCAGCGCCAAGTACACGTGGTTTGATGGCAAGCCGTTGTACCTGTTGAGGTTAAACTGTGCAGCAGCCTTCACCTGTATCAGCAAGAAAGCGAGTAGTACGTATATGTTCCATGGGATTTTCAATACCATAAGCTATCTGGAAGATGATAAATATAAAAAGGACGTTGTTTAATCCATCAATAAAATAACAAAATTTAAGCACGTGAAAATCATAAAGTATACCTAATAAAAACGCGCGTTGTTGGAATCATCCCGGATAACCGGCCTATATTGGCCCGGTATGGAAGAATTGATCGACCTGCCGGTAACCTATAAAGGCGTGGACCTGACCGTTACCGCCAGGATGCTTGCCCATGGATGCGTATACAAATTAAGTGTTGATGTAAATGGCATCGAGGTTTTGTTTGACCTTGATGAACAAAGGAACTACAGTACCATGCTGGCCGCCCCGAAGGCTGATGCCACCCTGATATCTTAACGTAACCCCCCTTTACCAAAGGTTCGACATTTCCCCGCTTGCGAGTACTATAAAGCATTGTAAATAAATAATTTATGAGGTTTTTTTATCCCTTTAACCCATAAGAAATAAAATCATTTTACACCTTGATGTTAAAGTACCCAGACGCTTTCTGGGTGCACTTAGAGACCCCAACCTATTTGACTTTTTTACTTAACAGAATCAACCATTCGCAACGTTGAGGTCAGATGTGAGGATTTTCTATACAAATAGCGGTCTCTTCAATATGAATATTCAAAAAGACTTTAACCACCTTAACAACAAGGTTTTTGATGTTCCGTTTCAAATTCGCCCTGTCCTATACATGAGGGTTACTCCTGAAATAATTCGCCCGTCCGTCACCTCCGGATATGGTTTATTTGTTTACCGATTTAGCAAACCGGCTAAAAATAATTGCTGATAAAACCCGTCAAATCCTAAAATGAAGAACATTATACTGATCCTATTGGTTGCCTTCCTCGCCTCCTGCAAAAAAGAGGCCCCGGAAGATATTGTCAATATTCTACCCGCTCAGCCTGTTTATTTTACAGTTGGGGCACACGACACGTTACCAAAATCCATTCATCTTGAAATGTGGAGTGTTAAACAAGGGACAAAAGAAAAAGGGGAGTTGATAGCTCAGATTGACACAACGATCAGTATTCATGAAAAAACAACATTTACATTATGGCAGAATGTGAAACCGGTCATATACTGTATTGCAACGTTGAGTGTGAAAACCAAAGCCGGATCAGACATAATCAATCTTGAAATTAGTAGCAAATCAGGCATGTGTGTAAGACGGGCCACGGGTTGTTTCACTGATCAGTATGCAATAGATAACCAGTACATTTCTCTTTACTAACCAACGATATCTAAACAAAAAAGAGAAGGCTAATACTTTCTCCTTTTTGCACAATTAGGGTTTAAATGTTTGAGCCGCCCTAAAATAAGTTGACAGATTTTAGGACGATTCATAATGTGTATCCTAATCATTTTATCTCAAAATACCTGCTTACTTCAATCATATCTTTTTCCTTTTCCTTAATATCCTTTATCTCGAATAAGCGGTTCGTTCTGTTGGCGGCAAAATCAGATACTACGCTTTCAAAGAGTACTTTGTAAGATCCTTTTTTCCATTCTCTTTCCGGGATTACAATAACGTTCCTGTCATTTTCATTCTCACGTATAGTGCATGAAACGGATTCCTTACCGTCATAGTATATCTTTAAACCATCTATGCAGGAAGCATGGTCCATTCCTTCTGAAAAGGCTATGATTAACGGATTCCTTGTTCCTGCTTTCACGGTCTTCGACATACCTGCAATTTCCGGAAGAACGCGATCTTCACCCGTTATAACGAATTGCTTGATTACATCCTTTTTCAGTGCATGCCCGTTCATATCCTTTATTTCTTTTTGCACTGTAATGGTATATTTTTTATTCATCTCAAAAACAGCACCTGTATAATGAATGCCGTTTTTTACACGACCGGGATGGATCATGAGTACAAGCACCCGCATGCTATCAAGCCAGAATGAACGCTGCCTCCAGGTATCTTGAATAATAGTTCCGTCTTCCCGTGATAGTTGCACATAAGTATATGCCTTGATATCATCTGCCATTGGATGACTAAAGCGTACATGAAAAAATAAAATATTAACGGGTACGGTATCCGCTATCGGGTATATGCGTATGACCTTTGCCTGATCTTTTGAAAACGAAGCCTGTGGCGTAGTAAATCTGCTTTTAACAAGTTTAGGACCGCGGTGGTAGTGTACCTCATAAACGAGCCCATTGCCTAAACGATAAAGAGAGGTAAAAGACAAAGTTCCGCTCTCCAAAATATATTTCCCGCTTACCGGAAGGGAGGCAACAATGCCTCCCCTTACCATGTGCAGACTGAGTATACCTTTTGCATTTTCCTGCAGGTTGTAGCTCAAAAAAGAGAGCTGATCACCTGAAATACGTACGCTAATAGTGGGTTGCAATTCATCACCGGATATCCTGATTTTTTCTCCCGCAAAGCACTTCACCTGAACCAGAAAAACCAGAACAAGTATTGATGGGAATTTTACCCTCATTATCTGTGCGTATTTTAATTATTCTACAATAATGATCTTGCTGGAAATCATCTTCCCTTCGGTATCTGTAAACGAAATAGAATAGTTGCCCTTGCTTAATTTGCCGAGATCAAGCTTCGTATCTGTTACCTCAGCCTGCTGTTTTAATACAAGCCGGCCATTTATGTCATAAACAGAAACAATCCCTTTTCCAATATTAGCGGGCAATTGTATGTTTATGAATCCGGAAACAGGATTAGGATATACCTTTATATCTTCCACTGCTTTCTCCGGATCATGGATGCCTGTTGTTGTGGTCGTCATCATTTTAAGTGCTCCATTGCCGGTTTCCAAAAGTAAAAGCCTGGAATCATCCCAAAGTGCAATGGCTCTGTAATTTCCTGCATATTTTTTGAACTCATCGTCAGGAACCCCGGGAGCAGGATTGACACCATCCCTAAGCAGTACTGAATTGCTGTTGAATTCCATAGCAGGTACCCGACTGCCGTCAAGGTATTTTTCCCCAATTCTATATAGAGACCCATCATGCAGATCAAACAACCAACTTTTTCCATTATTTTTCTGGAACACAACATCACTTGACACACCGGAATTGACATTAAAATCTTCGGTTACCTGCAGTACCCCACTACCGGTGAGATTGGTGATATCCGCTGAAAATCCTGGTGCGCATGTTGTTACTCCCATTAAACGGGGTGTATTGTTAATGCTTCCGTACACCATCGTTTCCAAAGGAGCTGCTGTAAAATACTGCCCCCCCCAGTTGGATTTAAACATCGAAGTAGCACGTTTCGTCATGGCGCTGTTGTGTACAAAAGGAGCCTGCATCCATCCTATCTCACCGTTTAGCGAGAAACTTCCGGAGGATATATACAGTGTATTATTTCCCCATGTCATATCATTCACGGTGAATGTTCCGCCCCAACTTATTTTGCTGTGTTTGATATTGGTAAGATCCAGCAATGTAATGTCGGCCCCATTATTTTTTACTTTAAATATATAACTGGTGGTGCCTCCCGATGTAGCCAATATGTATACAGCTTTGGAAATAGGATTTACAACAATTGTTTTTATGGTAAGAGATTGTCCTGCTATGGGGATCAGCTTGCCAGCCACAAAATCAGCAATAGATGTAACGGTATTTGCATTCGCGTCAGCAGCATTATTATCTGCAAGGTCTATCGCATACACGAAGGACGCATCTGCTGCTAACAATACCACATCCGTGGCATTGGCCGCGATACTAATATCAGCCAGCTTTGAATTATTCAGAGGCCCCGTACTGGGATTCTGCAATAAGGAATTGGCATGTAATCCATTGATACACGCTGTAAGAATAAAAAACGGAAGTAAAGTTTTCATACATGTTTTTTTAGAGTGGTTAAGAAATAATTAAGAAGAAGTTATTGTATCATCATAAATCTTAGATGTTTAGAGATGATATTTAGTTGCTTTATGAGCTGAATTTTATTGTAACCGGAACAGAGATTGATACAGTAACCTCTATCCAATGTATTATTGCAACAGAAAGTAATATCTTTTTAGTTGCACGATTACTATGCGAAAAAATATTGCGATTCAATTATTAGCAACCTTCAATGCTTCGCGTTTAATTGATATACCCGAATCAAAGTTTGTTAATTGTCAATTTCCAGCATTACTCTAGCAATCAAATTATATGGATTGGATAATTACCTTAAATATTCCCTAAATCGTTTCGACAATAAGGTCCCAACGGCTACAAAAACAAAAAGCGTCAGATTTTCTGAAGCTTTTTGTTTTTGTAGCCGGTTATCAAAGCGTTTTAAGAAAGGCAACCAAATCCTGTTTTTCTTTTTCCGAGAGTTTGATTTGCTGCACCAAATTAAAAAACTCAACAACATCATCCAGAGTAAGTAAACGCCCATCATGCAAATAAGGAGGAGAATCTTTGATCCCCCGAAGCGGAAACGTTTTTATAGGACCATCAGCCGAAGCCATTTCACCATTTATCATTTTAGGCTTATGAAAACGTTCAACCTGAAGATTATGCATAGTATTGTCTGTATAATATGGGGGAGTATGACAGGTTACGCATTGGGCCTTATTAAAAAATATATCCTGACCATTTAACTCTGATTTTGTAGCCTTTTCAGGAATAAGTTTGCCATAAATATCCAATTTGGGAGCCGGAGGAAAGTCCATTAACGATTGAAATTCACCCATAAAATGTACCTGAGTTCCACGTTCCAAAACGTTCACCCCCTTTTTAGCTGCTGCTGTATGGTCGCCATCAAAGTATGCTGCACGCTGTTCAAACTCTGTGAAATCTTCAATGCTTTTTAACGCACGCTGAGAGCCAAACAGACGTTGGATATTTACACCCCGTAGTGTGGGTACATCGATGCGGTGTCTGAATTCCTGCGGGCGAATGTCGCCTACAAGATGAGTTGCGGCATTGGTATGTCCGTTTACATGACAATCAAAGCAAGTAACTCCTCTACTCACTTGTTCCGACCTGCGATCATCTGTTTGATTAAATTGCTGCTGAGGAAACGGAGT
This sequence comes from Bacteroidota bacterium, assembly GCA_040386055.1. GTDB lineage: Bacteria > Bacteroidota > Bacteroidia > UKL13-3 > UKL13-3 > UKL13-3. The sequence continues at coordinate 12,610 of JAZKGH010000192.1, read as the reverse complement.
AACCAATAATCGCAGTCCCTCCAGTTGCTTAGGGTTTAATATCTCTTTAAACGTTTCATAATAATTCATGATGGTAATAACTTGCCCCTTTGACACATCCCCTAAATCAGGCCTTGTAGTTAGAAACATGGGAGCAGGAAATTCAGGTAGAAAATGGATTGGCAAATCAAAGTCCAGATCAAATCTGGTAAGGTCACGCCCTTCCTGTTTTTTAATTTCATCAATATGAAACTGTGGAAATAACATTCCTCCTTCAGGATGATTAGGATGAGGCAGCGGATAAAATCCTTTAGGCCATAAATCTTTTTCATGAATCTGATCCGGGGAAAAATTACTCAACATCTCCCATGTTATGCCTTGCGGTAGTTTTACACGTACACCCTGCTGCACCGCTCTTTTATTTCCAGACATCATCAAACCGGATGGGTTATCCGTGAGATCATACCGTTCATTCAGCAAATCGATCTGTCGTTTCTGGATGGTGGCTTTTTCCGCTTTCATCTTTTTCATTACCGCTTTAAAATCAATTGAGTCATTTGACCCTTGTTTAAATGCGATGACCACTATTAATAGGATCAACGTTGAAAGGATTATTACCTTCTTGTTTTGGCGTACATTTCTTTTCATATTAAAATTATTACAGTGAAACACTGAATCCAGTAACAAACAATGAATCAACAAAGTATACAAAAAATCCGACAAAAACGCTAACAATAAACGCTATATGCTTATACACTGTCGTTGTTGTCACTAATAGTAACACCTTTAAAAAATTAATATTCAATGACGTGCCGAAGTTTTGAATAACCTTATAGTATATTTGCCCTCTATACATCACTGATACTGAAAAGAGTACATGTTTAATTTTTTAGATAAAATAAGGGAAGCTCCGGCTTTTTACAGGCAACTTGCTCTTGACAGGCAATTGATAACAGAATTTAATTGTCCGCTTGAAAGCAAAAAAGAAACCATATGGACCGATCAAAGCTATTTTGTATATGTGCTGGAAGGAACAAAAATATGGCATATCCCGGATAAAGCATTTGAGCTTAAACAAGGACAATGTCTCTTTGTAAAAAAGGGAGCTCATATTATTGAACAAGTTTTTGATACTACATTTTGTCTTATTGTATTTTTTATATCCGATAATTTTATTGCCAATACTCTCGGTAATCACCAACTGCAAGAACCGGTTAGCGCTAATGGAAGCATGCCCGTTATTTCCTACATCCATACCGATAACTCACTTCATGCCTTTTTTAATTCAATAGCTACGTATTTCATGGATTACCAGAAAGTAAATACAGACTTGCTGGAATTAAAATTCAGGGAATTGATTCTGAATGTAATTAACGATCCGCACAACAAGGAAGTGACATCCTATTTCCATTCACTTACAGCAAACAATCATGGCGAAACTATGCGGAAGATTCTTGAAGAGAACTTTCAGTATAATTTGCGTATTGAAAATTACGCACGACTGTGTGGTCGCAGCCTGTCGGCATTTAAACGTGATTTCGAAACCTATTTCAAAACAACTCCCGGGAAATGGCTACTTGCAAGACGTCTTCAACACGCCCGGATATTGATACATACTTCCGAAAAATCCATCAGTGAAATTGCCTTTGAGTCTGGCTTTGAAAACTCCTCGCATTTTAGCCGTGCATTTAAACAATATTATGGCTACCCACCAACGGATGCAAGACGCATACAACATGACCTTTTAAGCAAAGACTTTGAACTTTCAGGCAACCTTCGGTAATCACGGGAAGTATTCCTTTGCGTGAAATTCAATTATCTATATGCAACAAATACCTGCTGCCTTTTCAGGCGACATTCCGGTGTACTATGATTCGTACCTGGGACCTATGTTTTTCGAACCTTTTGCCCGTAATATGGCGGAAAGAATCAGTCAACTATCCCCCTCAACTATTCTGGAATTAGCCAGCGGAACGGGGCGTTTGACAAAGTTGTTACCCGAAGTTGTGGCTAAAGGCGCTTCCATTATCGCTTCCGATATTAATCCTGCGATGATTCAATATGGCCGTCAAAAAACTTCCGACACTGCCATTGAATGGATGGAAATAGATGCCGTTACACTTCCGTTCCGGGACCATACATTTGATTGTGTAGTGGTGCAATTCGGTGTAATGTTTTACAGTGATCGTGTACAAGCTTTTAAGGAAGCCTGGCGTGTACTGAAACCTGGAGGACATTTTCTTTTCTCTTGTTGGGATACATTACCTAACAATCCTGTTCCTACAATAGTGAATGATGTATTACATCGCTTTTTCCCAATTGACACACCTGCTTTTTACACCGTTCCATTTTCTTACCATGATGAAAGCCTGATCAAAAGTGATCTTTCTAAAGCAGGATTTAACAATATCACCATTGACCTCCTCAACTTAACCGGTTATAGTGAATCTGCAGCAAATGCCGCAAAGGGTGCAATCCTGGGAACACCCACGATTACTGCCATTGATCAACGGGATGAAGAAGCTTCTTTCCAAGTTCTTAAAAAAGTGGAGGAACAGATTACTGAACAATTTGGGAGTTCAGATATACAAGTACCACTGCAGGCCCGCGTAGTAACTTGTAAAAAATAATATTCTAAGACTGAAATACTCAGTATTCCGTGGCATTTCAGAACTTCCCCTTTGGGTTCGGCTGCGATTGAAATAATCCCTATCTATATAAAGCCTTAGCATTCATCAGCAAAGGCTTTTTGTTTTTACTGAAGTAACTAAATTACAGTACTTATGA
>JAZKGH010000192.1:0-9796 GCA_040386055.1 Bacteroidota bacterium | reverse complement strand
TCAATTATTTAAAAAATTCAACCGAACCTCTTTTTCCACACTTTTCTCACAATCAATTGTTTTACCGGCTGTTTGTATAACTTGAATTATCAATTCACATTATTAACAAACTAAAAGGAGGTAAACAATGGAAAACATTCACATTAACATGATGGCGTTGGTTATTGCGGTTGTAGCAAATTTTGTTTTAGGATTTATTTGGTACACCCCACTCTTTGGGAAGGCATGGGGAAAGGAGATGGGTTACAACATGGACGAAAAACCTCCCGGGTCACTTTTGGCCAAAGGGATGATCTTTATGATCATCGGAAACTTTTTCATGGCATGGGTATTTGGTCACAATATTGCCGTTTGGGATCCTCAAACATGGGGACAACCTGCTTCGCCAATGTCTCCTGCAGGTAATGCTCTTGCTGCCGCTATTTTTACCTGGTTAGGATTTTACTTCCCCGGTGATTTAGGCTCTACAGTATGGGAACGGAAATCATGGAAATTGTTTTTTATCAATACCGGCTACCACTTCGTATCTCTTTTGCTAGTTGCGATTATTTTTACCCACATGAAATAATCTTTTTAACGAGGCTTAATCATAAATGGAGCTACCGGAATAATTTATCCAACATAGTTAAAAAAACAAAGGATTGTAAATACTTCATTTACAGTCCTTTTGTTTTTAATATCCCTTTTTTAAGTATATTTGGGAGAATAATGAAATCTATGGCGGAATGTTTGCCGTTTATATAATATGAAAACCCACAAAAAACTCAACTTTATTCCGGGTGATGCAGCCCATCAGTTAGCAAATTATGTTGCCTATACCCTTATTGCTGATGAAAAGGATTGGAAAAAAATTAGAAGGATCAGCAAATTGATCACAAAAAAAGCAGTCCGTTAGGACTGCTTTGAATATTTAAGATTCTTTTTGACTAGCAAAACTCGTCAAATGCTGCTTGCAAGTTACTTGCAATCATATCGGCACTTCGGCCTTCAATCATATGGCGCTCTATGAAATGAACCAATTCACCATTTTTGTATAACGCAATGCTTGGTGATGACGGTGGGAATGGAGCTGTAAATTCACGTGCTTTAGCCACAGCTTCTGTTTCTTGTCCGGCAAATACCGTTAACAATGCATCAGGCTTTTTAACAGATTCAGTAACGGCTTTCATAACACCCGGACGTGCCGTGCCTGCTGCACACCCACATACTGAGTTAAAAACCAATAATTTTGTACCGCTTTTATCTGTTAATGCACCTTCAACTTCTGATGGTGTCATCAACGAAGTAAAGCCTACTTCTTCTAATTGAGCTCTCATTGGAGCTACTAACATTTCCGGATATGGCATAGTTATTTGAGATTTTTGATTTACAAATTGAGATTTAGCAATGTTCAATGATTAAGCCACAGCTGAATCACTGAACTATTGTCAGTTAAACACAAATGTACGGTTAGTTGTTTCCTGATAAAAATAATTTTCATAAGTGCAACGTAAACAATACATTTGCCATCCTTTTGAATACGAATAATTCGTTTAATAATATATGACACAAACAACATCTCGTTTGCCTTTCAAGGTAAAAGACATTTCCCTAGCAGAATGGGGACGCAAAGAAATTAAATTGGCAGAAGCTGAAATGCCCGGCTTGATGAGTATCCGTAAGGAATATGGTCCTTCACAACCACTAAAAGGTGCTCGTGTTGCAGGTTGCTTGCACATGACTATCCAAACCGCTGTGTTAATTGAAACATTAACCGCTTTAGGTGCTGAAGTTACCTGGAGTTCTTGCAATATTTTCTCTACACAAGATCATGCAGCTGCTGCTATTGCTGCTGCAGGAATCCCTGTTTATGCATGGAAAGGTCAGAATGAAGAAGAATTTGACTGGTGTATTGAACAAACCCTAACTGCTTTTGAAGGTGGTAAAGCGTTGAACATGATTTTGGATGACGGAGGTGATTTAACCAATATGGTTTTTGATCGCTACCCGGAAATGACCAAAGATATCAAAGGTTTATCGGAAGAAACTACTACCGGAGTTCACCGCTTATATGAGCGTATGAAAAAAGGTACATTGGTTATGCCGGCTATCAACGTTAACGATTCCGTTACTAAATCTAAATTTGACAACAAATACGGATGCAAAGAATCATTGGTTGATGCTATCCGAAGAGCTACCGACATTATGATGGCAGGTAAAGTTGCTGTTGTAGCAGGTTACGGTGATGTAGGAAAAGGTTCGGCAGAATCGTTACGCGGTGCAGGTGCACGTGTGTTGGTTACTGAAATTGACCCAATCTGTGCATTGCAAGCTGCAATGGACGGATTTGAAGTAGTTACAATGGAAGAAGCTTGTGGACGTGCAAACATCTTCGTTACAGCTACAGGTAATGTGAACATCATCACTGATCGTCACTTCAAAGCAATGCGTGATAAATCAATCGTATGTAATATCGGTCACTTCGACAACGAAATTGATATGGCATGGTTGAACAAAAACTTCGGTGCTACTAAAAACACCATCAAACCTCAAGTTGATATTTACAATGTTGAAGGACATGAAGTAATTATCCTTGCTGAAGGTCGTTTAGTAAACTTAGGTTGTGCAATGGGTCACCCATCGTTTGTAATGAGTAACTCATTCTCAAACCAAACATTGGCACAAATTGAATTGTGGACTAACACTTCTGCATACGAAAACAAAGTTTATGTATTGCCTAAACACCTGGATGAGAAAGTTGCAGCATTGCATTTAGCTCATATCGGTGCTACTTTAACTAAACTTTCTAAAGAACAAGCTGAGTATATCGGTGTAGCTCCGGAAGGTCCGTTTAAAGCAGAAATGTACAGATACTAAGAAGAAATTGAAAATTCGGAATTACGAATTAAGAATTTCAAAAAATATAAAAAGTCAATCCATAAGGATTGACTTTTTTGTTAGAAACAGAAAGAGATATTGCAGTGACCCCAGCCGTGTGTGAGGCCATTTTTGTATTCGGGAGTGATATAGTGTTTTGTGTATTCCAGCTGAAATCTTTTATATGCAATCACTACTCCGTAAGAGCCTTGTGCAACTGTTCTATTAATAGATGATGCGGGCAATGTGTAAATGCTCTCACTGAACAGACCGCCTTGCATGGTTGCGTTATAACCTACAACTTTTCCCGATCCTTTTGCAAAGCCATACAATTGAAATTTTCTTGAGTCCAGCCCTTTTGTAATACCTAAATTGGAGAAGTAATCATTCATCCATCCTACTCTTAACATCGTACCCACAGAAGCATCTGTATAAAGTGTTCCTATTCTGCCTTGTATAAATCCTGTCAATGTAATATGTTCCCTGTTAAAAACCCCTTTTTCAAATTGAGTTGTATAGTTTACGATAACATCATTGGCTATTTGATACTCCCAACCTAAGGGTAATATATTACCGATGGTTTTGTGAATACTTGTTTGTTCTTCCTTACCACCTACAATAGGGCCCATCATTCCTAAGTCTAATTGCGAAAATATTCTTGTTTGTTTTTTCTGATTGAAAGCAATGGAAAAGGGCGACACAAACATAGTTCCTGCATACGGTCTATCTCCATAAGGAATACCAACAATTCTGATTCCACTGGGTGTGAAACCATCACGTTCAATGGCAACTCCCGCATATACAGAAGAAGCATTTTTTGTAGCCAATAATAAATGTCGGATGGGTGATTGTCCAAAGACCGGAGCTATGTATTCTAATCTGACACCTTGCGTATAATACTGATCTGTTGCGCTGAAAAAATCATTATCATAATTCAGGCGAATCAGATGATCCTGCGCAAACAGCATTAACGGAAAACCAAGTAGAAACAGAATAATGGTGCGCATTCTTCAATATACGCAGTTTTAGTACAACACAGTTTGTTTATAAAAATAATCAATCTGCAAGCTCCTTTTCCTGATATTCGAATCATCATGCAAGACGCCTCTACCAATCTTCAAAATACTGAAATAGACTATAACAGTTCTCATTTTAAACGAACATTTGAAGCGTTGGAAAATACCAATGAAAGTATTTTCATTACAGGAAAAGCAGGTACTGGTAAATCTACCCTGCTCCGTCATTTTGTTAAAAATACTAAAAAGCAAGTAGTGGTATTGGCACCAACAGGAATTGCCGCCATCAATGTTGGAGGAAGTACAGTACATTCCTTTTTCAGACTTCCTTTTCGACCTATTGTGCAAGATGATGAAGAAATTCATCGGTTCTCCAAATCAACAGAGAAGTTCAAAATACTGCATAAACTCGACACCCTTATTATTGATGAAGTATCAATGCTACGTGCTGATTTGATTGACGCCATCGACCAATCATTGCGCGTGAATGGAGGTGATCCCGGTAAACCTTTCGGGGGCAAACAGGTCATCTTTTTCGGAGATCTGTTTCAATTGGAACCCGTGGTGCAAAACAATGAAGTGGAGCGTTACCTGTTCAATGAATATTATAACAGTCATTACTTTTTTGATGCGAGAGTGTTTCGTGAGTTGCATTTAAGTTGTATTGAATTGCGCAAAGTATACCGTCAATCAGATCCCAACTTTATTGCACTACTTGACTCTATTCGATTAAAGAAAGCAGACGATAGTGATCTGGAAAGGCTGAACAGCCGTATCGACCGGTACTTTGAACCCACAACTGATGATTTATGTGTAACCCTTTGTACCCGCAACAATACAGCAGCAGGCATCAATGAATTTAATCTAAGCAAACTCGGAAGCGTGGAATATGTATTCAAAGGCATTATCGAAAATGAGTTTAGTTTAAAGCAACTTCCAACGGAGCAAGTATTGGTGCTCAAAGAAGGTGCTCAGATTATTTTCATTAAAAATCATCCCACCGGAAAATGGGTGAATGGTACCATTGCAAAAATTCATAGCCTGGCTGATGATAAGATTCAGGTCCAATTGATTAATGGAGATATTGAAGATCTCTCTATGGAGACATGGGAGAATAAATTATATCGCTGGGATGCCATGAACAGACGTGTAAAGAGCGAAGTCATCGGCACCTTTAAACAGTTTCCCATTAAACTTGCATGGGCCATTACCATTCATAAAAGTCAGGGACTTACCTTTGATAAAATGATCCTTGAAATGGGTGGAGGAACCTTTGCTCACGGGCAGTTATATGTTGCGTTAAGCAGGTGCCGGACTTTTGAAGGTTTAATTTTGCGTGAACCAATTCGTTATAAAGATATCATTATTGACGACAGGGTGATACGGTTTGCTAAGGAGTTTGCTTCGTTGGAAGATACTTGAGACAATTTCGAATATTTAATCTCGAATTTCGAAATAAATTTAAAATTAGAAAAGAGTGAAAGAGTATTGGGATATTCCTGTACTTATTTCAACTTTTTTTAACCACTGCTCTTCTTAAGAGAGCCTACCAGAGTTTCATACTCTTGCGACTATACTCTGTGGCGCTTTGTGCTTCTTTGCATTTTTCTCTGTGTGAAATAATCCAACTACACATCCCTGAAATGTCCCTTCAGAAAATCCTGATAGGCTAATGCAATTCCTTCTTCTAAGCTAATTGTTGGTTTCCAGCCCATGCTGCGCAGTTTTGTTGCATCCATTAATTTGCGGGGCGTTCCATCGGGTTTGCTTGCATCAAAACGAATTTCGCCTAGATAGCCCACCACCTTTTTTACGAGCTCTGTCAATTCTTTTATAGAGATATCTTCTCCATACCCAACATTTACAAATTGCTTTTCATTGTATTGTTCCATCAACAAAAAACATGCATCGGCAACATCATCTACAAACAAAAATTCGCGTAGTGGTTTCCCCGTTCCCCATGCTTCAATAAATGGAACTTGATTCTCTTTAGCTTCATGTACTCTGCGAATCAAGGCCGGTAATACATGCGAATGGCTTGGATGGTAATTATCTCCGTAGCCATACAAATTAGTTGGCATCACTGAGATGAAATTACATCCGTATTGATCGCGGTAACTTTCACACAATTTGATACCGGCAATCTTTGCAATGGCATATGGTTCGTTAGTATACTCAAGCTCTCCTGTTAACAGGTAATCCTCTTTGAGTGGCTGAGGAGCAAGCTTAGGATAGATACACGAAGACCCGAAGAACATCAATTTCTTTACCTTGTTTATATATGATTGGTGAATAATATTCGACTCAATCATCAGATTGAGGTAAATAAAATCGGCACGATACGTATTGTTGGCCACGATGCCTCCTACTTTAGCCGCTGCTAAAAAAACGTAATCCGGTTTTTCTTTGGCAAAAAAATCTGCAACAGCCTGTTGATTGCTTAAGTCAAGTTCCTTTGATGTGCGAACGATAATATTGGTATATCCTTCTTTCACCAATTTACGGTGCATGGCAGAACCAACCATTCCTTTATGTCCGGCTATATATATTTTTTCGTGTTTTTCCATGGTAGCTGTTGACTATTGGCTGTTGGCATTTGTTAGCTAATCGCTAAAGGTAAATAGCTAACAGCCTCCCCGCTATTCGAAATAGTTTAATGTTTTAAAACCTGATGTTTTTAAGAAGAGCTCTTTTTTCATCAATTTCAAATCTCCCTTCATCATATCTTTTACCAATGCCGGTAAATCATACTTGGGTTTCCAGTTAAGTTTTGTTTGTGCTTTGGTGGGATCTCCAATTAACAAATCAACTTCCGTGGGGCGGTAATAACGCTGATCAACTGCAACTATCTCCTGTCCTACTTTGAGGTTACAAGAAATAATATTGAGTTCCTTCAACCGTGCTTCGTCAATGGACTCAACAAATCCGATTTCCTTTTCATTTGCACCTTTAAAAGCAAGCGTAATTCCTACATCGTTAAAGCTCATTTTCACAAACTCGCGAACCGGTGTGGTCACACCCGTTGCAATCACATAATCTTCAGGTTTTTCTTGTTGCAGGATGAGATACATTGCTTCAACATAATCTTTGGCATGTCCCCAATCACGTTGTGCGTTTAGATTTCCTAAGAACAATTTATCCTGCATGCCTAATACAATTTTAGCCGCTGCACGGGTAATTTTTCGGGTTACAAATGTTTCCCCACGTATCGGACTTTCATGGTTGAACAAAATTCCATTGCAAGCATACATACCATAAGCTTCACGGTAATTTACCGTAATCCAGTAAGCATACATTTTAGCAACAGCATATGGAGAACGGGGATAAAAGGGTGTTGTTTCACTTTGCGGAACAGCCTGCACCAAACCATATAATTCTGAAGTAGAAGCCTGGTATACTTTGGTTTTTTTCGTCAATCCACAAATACGAAGTGCTTCCAATATTCTTAAGGTTCCAATACCGTCTGCGTTAGCAGTATATTCAGGTTCTTCAAAACTTACCTGTACATGGCTCATTGCAGCAAGGTTATATATTTCATCCGGCTGTGTTTCCTGAATGATGCGAATCAGGTTGGTTGAATCTGTTAAATCGCCATAATGCAATTTCAGGTTCACATTGCGCTCATGCGGATCCTGATACAAATGATCAATCCTATCGGTATTAAACATCGAACTTCTACGTTTGATACCATGTACAAAATATCCTTTGTTCAACAAAAACTCGGCTAAATATGCCCCGTCTTGTCCTGTTATTCCTGTTATAAGTGCTACTTTCATGTTCGTTGGTGATTGGCTATTAGCTTTTGGCCTTTAGCTCTTGGCTGTTAATACCTATTTCTTAATCTATTGACTACGCTCAGTCAACGTCCCTCAATTACTTAATTTCCTAATTCCTTCATCTCCCAATCCCTTCATCTTCACATTTTCTCATTATCAAATTATCACATCTTCTAATGTTCACGTTGCACGTCTAATTTTCTTCAAAAAATCCTGTTTGTCTGTTCTTTTTTACATTATCCCAGTTAAAGTAACGGCCATTCATAGCCACATATACTCCGTGAGGTAAGGTTTGCGCAAAGGCCAATGCACTTCCCAGATTAAAAAGTCCGTCACTTGATCCGAATTTATACGGAATCATTGCTCCGGTAATAACGATGGTTTTACCCGTAATATTTTCTGCAAGTACTTTTGCAGTTACTGTCATCGTATCTGTTCCGTGGGTAATCACAATACGATCCTCCTCAGCACGCTTACAGCTTTCTACAATAATATTACGGTCTGTATCGGTCATTTCCAGACTATCCACCAGCATCAGGGTGCGAATACTCATATCTACTTTGCATCTACCCAGTTTTAAAATTTCCTGAATATGGGTATCCTTAAAAAACAGCTGGCCATTCAGCTCATTGTATTCTTTATCGAATGTACCTCCTGTAACGAAAATGCGTACGTTGCTCATTCCGCAAATATATTGGATACAATGAATGTTGCGTAATGCAATTCAATTAAAAGCCAAAAAGTCTGTTTCATATTAAATATAATTAAACTGTAAAACCTAATCAATTGATTAAAAATAAGTTGAAATAATCTTAACTATAATTTAAACTTCATTAATCCACGAATGCAAAATATTAGAGAATACCATACGTTCATCCATCAACTTTCCTATCAAACAACCTCTAATCAAATTTATTATGCCTACCGTAAATGTAATCACAACAACGATTTCAGCCATTCAAGCGTCCACTGACCAAAGTCCAGATGATGTTTATTATACCACAGATACTGGTCAGGAGGGATTTTGGTTAATCACTGCAGTAACGGGTCTTACAACAAATGGAATTCAAATAATTTCTAACAGCCCAAGCGTGCTTCACCCTGCAGGACAAACATTCATTAGGCAATCAGGCATATTTGAAGGGACTATTAATGTCAAATGGTTTGGAGCAAGCGGCCTTGGAAGCAGTGATGATTATGATTATATTCAAGCAGCTATAAACTATATTACAACGACCACCTATACTTACCCAACAAGTCACCCAACCGGAGGAGGGATCGTGTTTTTTCCTGAGGGAAGATATTTAATTTCCAAGGGATTAATAGTAGGGCAATATTGTACTCTAAAAGGAATATCGAAAGGAGGGGATCATTATCCTGTCTCTGATTGGAATCCTGCTGCCGCTCATCAAACAGGTTCTGTTATTATATGTAGCTTTGCAGATGGTACTGATCCAGCATATCCCGATGAAAAATGGGCTGTTCAAAGTGCTTGCTATGTTAATGCAACAGGGAATCTTTTAGATTATGATGATGCTGTAACCCATTTGGGAGCATTACCTTTTGATTATACAATTACGCAAGGAATCGTAATTGATGGATTAATATTCCTTGGAGGTTGGAGTGCAGAATCAGCAAATTGGGGCTATGGGGCAATCAAGCTATCTAATTCACCTAATAGCCTTATAAAAGACTGCGGCTTTTACAATTTTCATATAGGTGTTCTTGCATCTGCTTGCCACGGAGGAACAAAAATCGAAAACTGCTACATGATTACAAATTGGTATGGGATAGTGGATGTCTGGAATAATCTTTTACTTATTGAAAATTGCTATATTAATGGGTTTGATTGTGACGATCCATTCACAGAGCAAACTCTTCCTGCCTTCATTTATAGAGAAAATACCGTACCTATTAGTCTGAGTTCTCTCTATTTGGATGATAATGTACTTTTCGGTAGCTGTGGAATATACTGCTGCAATATTGGCGAACCAGAAAGTGTTGATGGTTCAGCTTCGGGATTAACTGTAATTTCTACTGTTGTGCAACGCTACACTAATGGAATTACCTCTATTTATAGTGGACTTGAATTGAGTGGAATCCATATTGAATGTGGAGATGGATTTACCTTATATGGGGTGGCAGTTG
>JAZKGH010000191.1:0-4812 GCA_040386055.1 Bacteroidota bacterium | reverse complement strand
TATAACTAATCTTCCAACTTTTTTTATGAGAGTAGTTATTTCTGCTTGGCTTGCTTGCGAAGAATTTACTTTACTCTTGTTATAAAAATGAGCAGTCAGGATAGACAATACAATAACAAGTATCAGCAGTCCCCTAGTTGACTTTTCGGGTACAAGTTATCTCACACTCGATAGTTTTAATATCGTTGGTGCGGGAACATTTGCAGGATTTGGTATTCATATCGGAAACCAATCACGTTATCTTACCATTACAAGAAACAAAATCAATATAGGTACCACGGGAACGGCAACAACCCATGCAGGTATTGTTGCTTCGGGTTCAACTACTGCGGCAGCAACTACTGCCGGAAATAACGCTCGTTTCCTTACCATCACCAATAATGAGATTACTGGTGGATATTATGGTTTAATACTTGTGGGTAGTGGAACATACTTGGATAATGCCGGACATACCATTCAGAACAACAAAATCAAAGACTTCTACTTGTATGGTATATACCTTGCCAATGCCGACACTATTCTAATTGCGAACAACGATATTAACAGAGCTACAAGGGCTACGGTAACCACACTTGGCGGTATTTATTTAAATTCAAGTCGCAACTTAAAAATTCAAAGCAATAGATTACATGATTTTGGTATCGCGTCTTATACAGCCTATCCTATTCAAATAGTAGGCTGTGTCAACACGGCTGGTTTTGAAACAGAAATCTCTAACAACTTAATTTATAATGTTGGAACCACAGCAATTATGCATGGTATAACTTTCCTAACTACTGCATCATCGGGATTTAATATTTATCATAACACAATACAACATGAAGTACCAAGCACCAGTACTGCTGTGGCAAGAGGAGTTAATTTTGGAGTTGCCGTTACCAGCATCAATTTTAAAAACAATATCATTGGCATTAAAGGTGCGGGAACGGGAGTAAAAACAGGTATATATGTTACCACTACTTCTCCTTCTATTATTTCGAATAATAATGTTATTCATGTCAACACAAGTGCATCAAATAATGTGGGGTATTGGACTGCTACCAGAGCTACGCTTCTTGACTGGCAAACGGCCTCTACGCAAGATGCTGCATCTGTAAGTTCGGATCCAGTATTCGCCAACGCTTCAATTGGCAATTTATATCCGATATCATCCAATTGCGATAATATAGGTACACCACTTGCTGCTGTAACTACTGATTTTATGGGAGTGGTCCGTTCGGGAACTCCCGATCCGGGTGCACTTGAGTTTACCGGTATTGCCGGTGATATTGCAATGATAAAAGGAGAATTAAAACGCTCAAGTGATTGCTACAGCACAAATGATACGTTAAGAATCACTATTAAAAACTTAATCGGACCAACTGCAGACTTCAGTATGAATCCACTTAAAATTGTTTGGAAAACAACAGGTCCTGTAATTACCCGGGATAGTTTTATGTTGAGTTCAGGTACCCTCAATCCTGATAGTTCTCTAACACTTTTAGCTACCAATGTAAACATGTCAAAAGCGGGAACATATACCTTAGATGCATATGTAGCACCCAATGCTATAAATGTAAATTCCTTTAATGATACCTTAGTTTCCATGAACTTCACGGTAAAATCCATTCTGGAAGTGACTCCTAAAACTATTACTATTACAGGAGCTGCTGATACCGTTGTATTGCTTGCAAAATCAACTTTATTCCCGGGTGGTGGTGCATTCTTCTCTGAAATTGCTCATTTCAAAACAACAACAGGTCAGCCTACAACCGGATGGCCAACCTATTTGTTATCGGATGATTATGTTGAACTAACCGGTGTACCGAACTCTGATTTGGCCGGTTATGTGTTGGAAGAATGGAGTGGAACAGCTATACAACATACCGTAACATTCCCAACCGGAACTTTATTCAGCCCAAGCGGAACAATGGTTCTTGCTACCGGACAACTTGGTTCCAGTGTTCCTGTTCCTGCAAGTTTCTATTATCACACCGGAAATACAGCCACACACGGTTCAACCGGTATTAGTGGATACGTACTAAAAAACTCAATAGGTACCATTATAGATGCCGTTTCATACGGAGCGTATAGTTTTCCTGTTGCTTCGGGTGTTACTGTTACTGATTGGTCGGGCAGCACCACAAATGCAAACTCCGGAATCAGATTAAATGCTCCGGATAACAACACTTCAAGTACATGGATTAATTCAAGTGTATCTCCTCAGGATCCTAATGCTTTAAACTCTGGAGTTACGGCTCCGGCTCCTATTGGTTTAACCGGATTTAACTGGAATTACCTTGGAAGTTCTTTCAGTACCTCGCCCAAAGTAACTGTTGGTCCATACACAACATTTGGAGTATATACTTATGTAGCCTCCTATACTAATACTTGTGGAACGTTCTATGATACTGCACGTGTTACATACAGTGCTCCGGTTCCTGTTAAACTGGTAAGCTTTACTGCTGCTAAATCAAATGCTGATGTGAATCTTGTATGGAACACTGCAAATGAAACCAACAATAGTCATTTCGAAATTGAAAGATCATTGAATGGAACAGATTTTAATGCTATTGGACGTGTAAAAGGTATGGGTACTATAAACAGACCAAGCCGTTATACTTTTGTTGATGAAAAAGCAGTGAATACATCTTCAAGAGCTTTATACTACAGATTAAAACAAGTAGACAATGATGGAGCAGCAATATATAGCAGAACCGAGGTTGTTACAGTATCAAACAAACAACTATCAGGGTTGGGGACACATCCTAATCCATCAAATGGTAGATTCACCATTAGTACTGAATTAACTTCAACATCAGCCGTAAATATGAAAGTGGTAAACATTATGGGTGCTACTGTTTGGAACCAAACGGTGAATCCTAAAATGGGTGTAAATAGTTTTGATACTCAATTACAATTGCCTGATGGCGTTTACATGCTGTTGTTTGAACAAAACGGTGAAACAAGTACACAAAAATTTGTTATTGAAAAATAAACTCACCTATTCTCATTAATCAAAAGAGCCGCAGATCTTATCATCTGCGGCTCTTTTTTTATGTCTTATCTATCAACTGTAATCCATGAACGGTGAACTATAATCTACTTCTCCTGCACTTCGTACATATCCAGTCGTCTGTCTTTCCAGTTCAGCACCGTACCTGTATTGCGGGCACGTTCAATAGCTGCCAAATCCAGATCGGCAATTACAATTGTCTCAATATTGGTGCTGCACTCCCCTGCTATCGCATCCGGAGGAAAAGCAAAATCACTCGGAGTATAAATACCCGATTGGGCATAGTTAATATCCATATTGTCTACCGAAGGAATATTTCCGATGGTACCTGCCGTTGCCACATAAATCTGATTCTCAACTGCACGGCTTTGTGCACATATTTTTACGCGTAAATGTCCGTGTTTTTCATCTGTACTGAATGGTACAAATACAATCTTAGCGCCTTTCTGACAAGCAATTCGGGTCATTTCCGGAAACTCTACATCATAACAAATATTGATGGCCACTTTACCACAATCCGTATTAAACACCTTCACTTCATTACCCGGCTTTACACCCCACCATTTGGCTTCATTGCTGGTGATATGGATCTTGTATTGTTTTTCGTAAGTACCATCGCGCTTAAACAGGTAAGAAATATTATATAAATTATCCCCTTCAACCTGTAAATGCGTTCCTGCAATGATATTGATATTATACTCCATCGATAATCTTGAAAACAATGAAATATAATCCTCAGTGTATTCATCCAGTTTACGGATACTATCTTCCGGACTCATACTCTTGTACTCATGAAGGGAAAGCAATTGTGTGGTAAACAATTCGGGGAACAGGGCAAAATCCGATTTATAGTTAGAGGCCACGTCCGTAAAATATTCGCACTGCTGTGCAAATTGTTTAAACGAAGTAATTTTACGTAACTCATACTGAATACAACATACACGTACTTTTTTCATCAACACGCTTCGTTCACGCGTTTCAGGAGTATAATCGAGATTAATCCATTCCAATAAAGTTGCATATCCTTCACTCTCCGTATCATCCGGTAAATAATCCTTGATGATACGCTGAATGGTAAATCCCTGACTTAACTGAAAAGTAAGAACGGTGTCTTTGATCTTTTTATCAATAACACGTTTAACATAGGCACGCACCCCAAACTGCTCGCTATGTTTATGGTAATTTGGTAAACGTCCACCTATCAAAATCGCTTTTAAGTTTCTGTCCACACACAACTGTCTGCGCATATCATACAAACGTCTGCCAATTTTGAGTCCCTGGTAATCCGGATGCACCATTACCTCAATTCCGTAAAGCGTATCTCCCTCTTCATCATGGTTGGTGATATAGCCGTTGTCACAAATTTCTTTCCATGTATGGTCATCATCATACTCATCCCAGCTTACAATTAAACTGGTTGCCGAACCTACAATTTCACCCTCATATTCGATTACCTGCATGCCATCCGGAAAGTTCTTATACTGACTTTCCAGCATCTCATACGACCAAGGTTCTGTTTCCGGAAAACAGATTTTCGACAGCTTAATAATTTCATCAAAATCACTCTTATCAGCTAGTCGCTCAATCAGCTTAGGCTTTTTGGAGGAACGCCTTTTCATATTATTCGGTTTAGTATTCACAATCGTTCATTTGAACATCAAAGGTATTGATTTGTAACGATTCTACGATACCGGATTCTTGATCCTTGATACAGGATGTTCGATACCGGATATCAGATAAGGTCGATTCGGTAGCAACGCTGGCTGAGCGGTCCGATAGTTATCGGACGAAGTCATTGGTTGCTCCATTCCGCTATC
>JAZKGH010000190.1:0-3304 GCA_040386055.1 Bacteroidota bacterium | reverse complement strand
AAACACAAGATTTAAGCTATTCTGCAGGAGTTGCCAACGCCCAACAAACAGCCGTGAATATTGAATTCATAGTAACTTCGGCTTATACCATTCCCAGCGATAATACACCACACCAGGTGGATTTAACGGTAAACAATTTAAAAGCGGAATATGCATATGGAGCAGTGCCCAAAATTGACAAGGATGCATTCGTCACAGCTAAAGTTGCGGGTAATGATCTGGTGAATCAGGTAAGTGGAGAGGCCAATATTTATTTTGATGGAACCTTTGTGGGTAAAACATTCATCAACGGTACCACCAGCGATTCCATGTTGATTTCATTGGGAAGAGACAAACGCATCCAGATCCAACGGTTGTTGTTGAAAGACTTCAGCAGCAAATCATTCTCGGGAAGTGCCAAAAAAGAGTTGAATACATGGGAGATCAGTTTGCGTAATACCCGCAAAGAACCTGTGACAATCATTATCGAGGACCAGATCCCCGTATCAACCGATAAAGAAATTGAAATAAAACTCTTAAACAACGGAGGCGCCACTTTTGATGAAACTACAGGTAAATTAACCTGGAAACTTACACTTGGAGCTGAGCAAACACAATCTCTAAGGTTCAGTTTTGAGGTTAGATATCCAAAAGAGAAAATCATCTCTCCATATTGACAAAAGGGCGCTTGTCGCCCTTTTTTAGTTACCTTGGCCCATATGAGTATCGACACTGTTTTACAATCTATTCAACAGCACACACCCAAACATCCTGTATTGCTGAGACAACTGGTTGCAGAACTGGAACAACATCCCTCTCAGATTGAACAACTCTTCATATTGCTGAAAAACAATGAAGCTTCGCGACTACGATTGAAACAATACATTGAACGTGTATTTCAGCATAAGGATATTTCATATTGCTTAATTGAATCAGGAATCCCTAACCGCATCGGATTTTCTTCCGAAATTTTTCGCAAATTCAAACACAAGATCCTTCCCGAATCCGGTGATGTTGGCACCTTGCATGAAACCTTGTTTCGCATCTCCGATTTTGATGCCTTTACAACAGATCAGCTAACTGAACTATTCAATATTTTAACCATCGAAGTCGATTTCAAAACGACCTTTTTGCAAAATGAATTGATCGATGCCATCGAAGTGCTGTCGTATCGCATTACTGCAACAGCTATTGAGAGTGAATTTATTTCACGCTTTAAAAATAATCAGACCGTAACCTCTTTCATTCGTCAGAACAAAGAGATTCATGCACTCATTGCACAACATATATTAGGCGTTCATTTCAACCCGCATCTGGTTTCACATATCAAAACGTTGTTGAATGATTCATTGAGAGATATAGCAAAACTCAGACGGGTATCCCATCATCAGGGAGCCAGCCTTCAACTCTCCTATTCATTACATCGTATTGCACAGCAAATTGAACGACTGAATTTACTGCTGGATATATATTTGCAAAAAAAACTCTCTCCGCACCAGCTGGCTCATTTCATTAAACAAATCTGCGTCAATGAACAGCAAAAAAACAGTATCCGGAGTCTGCTCAATGAAACAACGTACCTCATCGCTTTCCAGATTGCCGAACATGAAAGCAAAACAGGAGAACATTACATAGCCGACAGCCGGTTCGAATTTATACAGATCTTTTTCTCTTCCTGCATAGGAGGTCTTGTTGCAGTGTGGATGACCATTATAAAAATCTTCCTGTATAAATTACCGTTTGCTCCATTCTGGCAATCGTTCACCTATAGCCTCAATTACTCTTCCGGTTTTGTAGGTGCTCAGGTTATGCATGGTACATTTGCTACCAAACAACCCGCCATGACTGCAGCTAAGATCGCTCACTCATTGGATACAAAAGATAATACGCATCAACAAGCCATCAAGGGATTGGCACTGATGATAGGAAAAGTATCGAGAAGTCAGTTCATTTCTTTTATCGGCAATCTGATTATTGTATTTCCGCTTGCCGCAGGTATTGCATTCATTTGGCAATTCTTTTTGGGCACCGCTATGGTGAATGAACATACTGCAAAAAAAATGCTGAATGACGTTCACCCGTTTGCAAGTCCAACATGGGTGTATGCAAGCATTACCGGTGTGATGCTATTTCTGTCAGGCATTATTTCAGGTTACTATGATAACAAAGTTATTTACAGCAATATTCCTTCGCGTTTAAGGCGACATATAGTCCTTCAAAAACTGCTTACCAAACGTGGTCTAATTCGCTTTTCAAAATACGTTGAACATAATTTAGGATCATTGGTAGGGAATACCTGTCTTGGATTTTTCCTTGGAATGGCTGGTTTTATCGGGTTTATATTCGGACTTCCGTTCGACATCCGACACATCACCATTTCATCCGGAAACTATGCTATTGCGGTAGTTGCCTTATTTCACGAACTCCATTGGCACTATGCTCTTATTTGTTTATTAGGAGTAATGGGAATTGGTGTATTTAACTTTGTCGTAAGTTTCAGTCTTGCCCTATTTGTAGCCATCCGTTCCCGCAACGTAAAATTCAAGGAACTTAGAAAACTGCTGCGCTTTACATTTTTGTATTTCAAAAAATATCCATCCGATTTTTTCTTTTCTCCAAAACAGGAAAGAAATGAATCAGACTTTTAACTTTGCACTTATGGGCATTAAATCAATTCTAGCCAAACCTTTTGCTGCATACATTGCTACCAAAGTAAAAAAGGATGCACAACAAGCCCTGGCACATCAGGAAAGGTTATTCAAACAATTGCTTGCTAAAGCATCTCAAACATTGTTTGGCAAGGACCACTCATTTGAATCCATTCACACCTATGAGCAATTTAAAACACTAGTACCTGTTCGCGATTACGAGGGTCTCAAAACCTATATTGATAAAGCGGTGAATGGAGAAGCAAATATATTGTGGCCGGGTAAACCTCTATACTGGAGCAAAACTTCCGGAACAACTTCCGGTGTCAAATACATCCCGTTAACCAAAGATTCCATTCCATATCATATCAACTCGGCACGCAATGCGCTACTCTGTTACATAGCAGAAACCGGTAACGCTGATTTTGTGGATGGTAAACTCATTTTCTTGTCGGGCAGTCCGGTGCTGGAAGAAAAAAACGGTATTCCAGTAGGAAGGCTGAGCGGTATTGTGAACCATCATGTGCCTAAATATCTGCGTAAAAACCAGATGCCATCCTACCCTACCAATTGTATTGAAGACTGGGAACAAAAAGTGGATGCCATAGTTGAAGAAACATTCACGCAAAACATGACTTTGATAAGTGGTATTCCTCCCTGGGTGCAGATGTATTTTG
>JAZKGH010000189.1:0-50923 GCA_040386055.1 Bacteroidota bacterium | reverse complement strand
CTGATTTTTTTCTGCGTCATCTGCGAGATCTGCGGGAAACTCAACACTGACATCTATCAATGATGATGATCATTTCATTCTGGTGAATTCAAAACCACTGTAATAAATATTGCCGTTTTCCAATATTCTTACCGTTTCTCCTGTTCCCCTTCCAATTCCTCCTCCAACAGCTATATTATCTGAAACAATATCCAGGTACAAACTACTTTTTGTATCATCACTTTTTCCTTCTGTCTTCATTTTTAACACACCGTCTTCTTCAGATAATATCATTTTCAATCCATCAAAATTCATAAACGAGCAATCCTTACAACCATAAACATTGCCAATTACTTTATATGTTCCTTCTCTGTTCTTCCATGTATTGGAAATGGGTGAAAGAGTTGAACGAACGGCCATATACTCTTCGGCTTTACTTTTCGTGAACATAACTTTCATATATGTTTTATCACTTTTCGTTACAAACTTAAACCGCTGATCTTTGATACGAATCGGAATGATTTTGAATAAAACCGCTTTGGCATCATACCAGTTAGTATCAACCGCATTGCGTTTAAATACAACTTTAACAGGGCCTTGTTTAAAGCTAGTACGTTGTTCATTGGCTACCGGAATGACAAAACTCCCCAAATTGTATTTTCCTATTACTGCTTGTCCCGAACAAATCGAATCTGCAGGTGCTTTCTTTTTTGCCTTGCGAACAGATTCCGGATTTACAATGAGCGTATCTCCCTTTGTTTCCTGAAGGTATACCTTCAATAATTTGGAAGCACTTACCATTCGGGCACCGCCACCATTATTGGTAAGTACAACTGCTCCAATATTTCTGTCAGGGATTATTTTAAAATCTGCATGATAAATATAGGTGTCTCCGCCATGGCCAATTAATTGCATCGTACTGCTGTCGTTGCCTTTTTTAAGCATGACATCTGAAGTGTAAAGCCCGTATCCCCATTTTTCTTCATCAGGGAGTACAACGTCTTCATTTGTGCTTTTTTCCATATCTGCTATCGATTGTGAGGAAGCCAGCTGAACCCCATTGTAGCTACCTTTATTCAGATACATCATCAAATATTGTGACATATCAACAACATTGCTGTGAATCAATCCGGCTGCTACATCTCTAATCATAGGGTCTCTCGTTTCCTTGTCTCCTCTGTACCCCTTTGCATATTTGCCCGCCCATTTTTCTTCGTATGTTATAAAACTTGATTGCATATTCAGCGGCTTAAAAATATGCTCGTTGATATATTGCTCATAGGTTGAATGTGAAGTGCGGGAAATGACTTCTCCCAATAAACCATAGGCTACATTTGAATAAGCCCGGGTATAGCGTTTGGGCGACATTGTTGTTTGCTGATTCAACTGTTGAATAACCCATTTCATATCCGGTGGGGAATCACAATAAAAACCGTTTGTAATATCACAAGGTAATCCTGAAACATGCCTGAGCATATCATCAATCACTATCGTATTCGTGTCGTTAAATCTCGACTGAATAGTGAGTTCCGGCAAATATGTTTTCACGGATTGTTTTACATCCACCAATCCTTTTTCCTGCAATTGCATAATAGAAAGTGCCGTAAAAGATTTAGTGCATGAACCTATTCGGTAAATGGTTTGTTCGGTAGCAGGCACTTTATTGGCAATATCTGCAAACCCATATCCCGTGGCGTACACAATTTCACCATTCTCAACAATAGCAATGCTTACACCAACAGCTTTGTTCTTTTTCAGCAATGCCTGATAAGTACTATCAATTATTTTGCGAGCTTTCTCCGGAATTTTGTAAGTAGTTTGAGCATTAGTCAGCATAATACTTAGTGCTGCAATACATAAGAAAAGGGTATGTTTCATTTGTTCTGATATTTGCCTCAATATTCGTTTGCTTAGAGATGCAGTACCGGAGTTTTAGACCAACGTTTGTTTTTTTTCGATGAAGAAGTAGTGACTGCATACATACTAAAAATGCTCCCCGGATAGAGAGCACTTTCTGCTTTTTTAAGATATGACTATCGGGATTCTGTCAATCTGAATGTGGTTTCCCGCAGATTTCGCAAATCGCGCGGATTTTTTCTGCGTCATCTGCGAAATCTGCGGGAAACTATTCGTTCGTGTCAGCTTATTCAATCAATACCTTTCGGGTGGCTTTCCCGTATTCGTTGCTTATTGTAACAATGTATATTCCCGTTGTCAGGTCTTCTGTATTCAATCTGTTAATTGCTTTTTCCGTTACCACACGTTGCAGGCATTGACTTGTAAGATTCATTAACTCAATCACCGTTTTTGTTCCTTTATCAACCTGTACAACGAGTTGTTCCTTTGCCGGATTTGGATACAGTCTTACATCAGCATTGCTTAATACATCGGGTAATCCAACTTTTCTGCCTAAGTCCTCGGTTAAAAAATCTCTGAGCAATCCTTCGGTAGTATCCATATAAGCAGTGCTGCTTTGTGTAGTACCAATGCCCGGAGAAAAAGGAACATGAGGTGCATTCACAAAAGTATACAGATATGATTTCATGCCAAGCGTTTTAGCCATTGAGTCGATCACAAAGCCTCCGCTCAGTTTTGCAACATCAAAACCGAACGCTTTAAAATAGGCTGTTTTGTAAGGAACGGTTTGATCATTTGTTCCGTGTACGTTAAAGATAGCAATATCCTTGTTGTTCAACATCCAGTTAACATTGCCCACTCCGCCACATAAATTGATGATCCCTTTCACTCTCCAACTTTGACCCGGTGTTCCCGATAGCCCTTCAATACCACCACCGATAGCTGTCATGTCAATCAATGGATCAGAAGCATTTACTTCACTCTCCGTATCTAAAAATGCCTGGTGCAATCCTAACACCCCTCCGGCCGAAACACCTCCGAGGTAAATATGTTCGGTACTTATTTTTAGTGAATCAGCATGAGCTCTCAGAAAACGGACTGCAGCTCTGCCATCCAATGTACCGCGCCATACAGCATTTGCAAATTGGGTTCCACCCTCGTTAAAGAATTTCGCCAAGTCAATACCTAGACGATACTGGATGGATACACATACATACCCGCGTTTGGCAAACTCTCTGCACAAATAAGCAACATCTTCATTGTACCTGCTGCCATTGATAAAGGACCCTCCATGTGCCAATACAAGCAATGGACGTTTTGATGCCGTATCACCGGCAGGTTGGAAAATATTCATCTTCAACTCCTGAGCAGAATTGTCCCAGTTGATCGCATTTCCATAGAGCACACTATCCATCGTTACGGTTGTGAATACCTTGTCTCTATACCGTTGAGCTTGCATACTGAAGGCAACTAACACAAGAAGAAGGAGCGTAAATAGTTTTTTCATGAGCAAAGGAATTTGGTTAATTTTTTACTAAAGTACTCCAAACACATCCTATTTTACAAATGATTGTTTTTGAACTCATATCTGATTTAAAAAAGCATGAGGTTCTATTATGCTGACGCAAAAGCTGCAACCGTTTGGTCAGTTATTTTTTCTTCCTGCTTTTGGTTATCCAGTTTTCAAAGGCAAAAGCTGCATAACCCGTAGCTGCAAATGTTGGATTAACAAAGGCCAAAACAGATACCAGTGTATACACCACAATTGGAAACAACATTTCCTTTTTGTTGTAATCGCTTTCGGGAATAGGTTCTCCCGTGCAAATGCCATTCTTAGGATTAAAGGCATAGCTGAATAACCGATATTCAAGCACCGTAGCCAATACATAATTCAAATTATACACCACCAACGGCAACGGAGAAAAAGATTGGAAATTTTCGAACACAAATGACGTAGAGAACGGAATAAAGGCAATACACAACAAAAAGCTGATGTTTAACCAAATGAGTTTGGGTGTATACCCTGTAAGGTATTTCATCAGTTTGTGGTGTTTGGTCCAGAACATACCGATGAGATAAAAACTCAAAATAGTACCCAGAAAAACAGGCATCAATTCCATAAATGTAAAGAATGCCTCTCCGAATGAAACATGGTGTCCCAGGTGCGGAGCCTTGATCTCAATCATCATTAATGTGATGGCAATTGCAAATACAGCATCACTAAAAAGTGCGATACGTTCGAGTTGGAATTTCATAGTCTGTTATGTTTATAACAAGTATAAGAAATCAGGAGTAGATTTTACTAGTGCAATTTTTGTTTCAGGTCCGGCTGCCTTCGGCCAGTTTTGCTTCGCAAAACGCTCAGGCACCCTGCATTCGTTATTTAAAGAGCACTTGTTTAGAACAAAAAAACAATGTCATCATGGTTCAAGTTTTTTACTAGCACAAAGAAAGCTGCCTGAGCTTCGCACAGCGAAACGGCCGAAGGCAGAGCATAATGCTAACCTTATCAACCAATCAACACTATTAACTAATCAACTTCCCTCAAGCACTCGCCTCTTCCAATCCTAACTCAATCTCTCCCAAATCTTCCTGCTCTTTCAACTTCATGATCTGATCTAATGCATCGGGTACTACATCGCTGCATATGGTGAGGAATGTTCCTTTACGCGCATTTTTGATGGCAAAGTCGATGGCATCTCTTTCCTTTTTAAAAGAGGTTACTTTTTTACCCGGGTCAACCGAATGAATACCTTGTTTAATCAAATCAATAATTTCATCTTCTGTTTTACCCCGCAGGTTTTTATCCTGGCGTATGATAATTTCCTCAAACATTTTAGCCGCTTGTGCACCCAGTGCTATGGTATCCTCATCGCGTCTGTCGCCCACACCGGCTATAACGCCAACGTGTTTGGCTTCTATCTTAGCCAGCATTTCGCCAATGGCTTCAAAGCCTGCAGTGTTGTGTGCGTAATCTATCATCACCTCAAAATGTTTGAAGCGGAAAATATTCATGCGACCCGGAGTTTGTGCCGGACCCGGAATGAATGTAGCCAAGGCCACACGCATATCTTCAACTTTATAGTTGCGGATGAATCCGGCCAAAACCGTTGGCAACACATTGGCAATATTGTAGGCAGCGCGTCCGCCAAACGTAAGCGGAATATTCACTGCTTTCTCTACACGAATTTTCCAGGTGCCTTTGCAAATAGTAACGTACCCGTTTTCATAAATAGCGGCCAATCCGCCACCGTTTATATGCTCCTTAATGATCGGATTGTTTTCATCCATACTGAAGTAGGCAACTTTACAAGCCAGTCCTTTGTGCATGGCAGCAGTCCATTTGTTATCCGCATTTAAAATAGCATAACCGCTTGGCAACACACTATCTGGAACTACAGCTTTTACGCGGGCCAGTTGTTCAATGGTATCAATATCTTGCAAGCCGAGGTGATCTTCATCCACATTGGTCACAATGGCCATGTCGCAATTGTGAAAGCCCAAACCTGCGCGCAGAATTCCACCACGTGCACATTCCAGTACAGCAAAATCAACGGTTGGATCTTTCAACACAAACTCTGCACTTACCGGTCCGGTGCAATCACCGCGCATCATCAACTGATTTTGAATATATACACCATCGGTAGTGGTAAACCCTACTTTATAGCCCATGGTTTTGGCCATGTGTGCCATTAATCGCGTAGTGGTTGTTTTACCATTGGTTCCTGCCACTGCAATGATCGGAATGCGTGCACTGCTCCCCGGAGGATACAACATATCAATTACAGGTTCGGCAATATTACGTGGTAATCCTTCGGCCGGATCAATATGCATGCGGAAACCCGGAGCAGCATTTACTTCCAGAATTGCGCCACCGTTTTCACTCACCGGTTCCGTTAAATTTTCGCCCATGATATCGATGCCGCAAATATCCAATCCGATAATGCGTGCAATACGTTCGCACATAAAAATATTATCGGGATGCACGAGGTCGGTAACATCAGTTGCTGTTCCTCCCGTACTTAAATTTGCTGTTGGTTTCAGCCATTGTTCCTTGCCTGCAGGTAACACACTGTCCAATGTCAGGTTCTCTTTTGTGAGCATATTCATGGTGAACTCATCCACCTTAATTTGTGTTAAGGTTTTTTCGTGACCGTATCCTCTGCGCGGATCTTCGTTCACTTTATCGATCAACTCCTGAATGGTGCTTTTGCCATCACCCATAACAGCAGCGGGTTTACGAATAGCAGCGGCAACGAACTTGTAGTTAATCACCAATACTCGGTGATCTTGTCCCGTAATAAATTTCTCTACGATCACACCACGCGAATATTTTTTGGCTGCTTCCAATCCTTTTACTGCATCTTCCCAATTGGTGATATTTGTAGTGGCACCTTTACCATGATTTCCATCTACGGGTTTGGTTACAATCGGATACTTGATACGATCGATAGCTTCTTTCATTCCCTCTTCGCTGTACACAATACGACCACGTGGTACCGGAATTTCAGCCGCTTCCAATAAGTTTTTCGTTTCTTCTTTATTGCAGGCAATATCAACAGCAATACTCCCTGTAGTGCTTGCAATGGTTGCGCGAATTCTGCGCTGATTCACACCATATCCCAATTGCACCAATGAATGTTTGTTTAAACGGATATAAGGAATACCCCGTGCTACAGCTTCATCAACAATACAACCTGTACTTGGACCAAGGCGTTCTTCTTCACGAATCACACGCAGGTTTTGAATATCCTCTGATAAATCATAATCCGTTCCGGCAATCAATGCTTCTGTAATTCTTACAGCTGCTTTCGCGGTATAAATTCCCGCTTTTTCTTCCATGTAACTAAACACTACATTATATACTCCTTCTTTTCCTGTGCTGCGTGTGCGGCCAAAACCGCAGAACATTCCGGCAAGTGTTTGTAATTCTAATGCAATATGTTCAATCACATGTCCCATCCATGTTCCGTCATCCACACGTTGAAAAAATCCGCCCGGAGTTCCAACTGAACAACGGTGTCCGTACATACTCGGAAACAACTTTTCTAGACGTTCTCTGAATCCGGGAATTTTGTTGGTAGGTTTCTGTTCCATGTCCTCCAGATCGAGGCGCATTTGAATCAGTTTATGTCTGCGAACAGACCAGTAATTGGGGCCACGCATTACTTTAATGTCGAGGATTTGCATAAGCATTCAGATTAAGAAATGAACAATAGATAAGTCATATGCAGTTTACGGTTTTTTTCGTAAAAAACTAACTTTTATAAGGGTTTTAGTTTCTGCCTTAAAGCTTGTAGTCACTGGACTTTATAAAATGGAAAGCCCCGACCTTCGTATATTGCAATTGGTGAATTGATTACGAACAACTATTTTTATTGCATAAAGCTAAACCATGGAACACCCTCTCACAGTATTTATTGTAGATGATGAACAACGCGCTATTGATACGCTGACCAAAACCCTTACGGGCTTTTTTGATCATATACAGGTAGTAGGTACAGCAACCAATATTCAGGATGCCTACAGTCGCATTGTGGAAACCAAACCTCAACTGGTGTTTCTGGATATTGAAATGGGTAGTGAAAATGGCTTTCAATTGCTGGAAAAATTTAATGAGGTAAACTTCCATGTTGCATTTGTTACGGCTCATGAAGAATTTGCACTGAAGGCCATTAAATTCTCTGCCATAGATTATATCATCAAGCCAGCGAGCATTTCGGATTTAAAATCGTTGCTGCAAAAAACAGAACAGCAACCCAAGGTATCAGAAGAAAATCAAAAGGTGAAACAGATGTTCGGCAATTTTCTCACTCCCGATAAAAGTGAACATAAAATTACGGTATCCATTGCCGAAGGGTATGATTTTATTGCCATCAAGGATATTTATTACCTCACTGCCGATGGAAGCTATACCATCTTTTATTTGCGTGGTGGGCAAAAACTCACAACTTCCAAAAGTCTCAAGTTTTATGAAAGCATTCTGGATGGATACGGTTTTTTCCGTATTCACAACTCCACACTTATCAATATAAAATACATCAAGCGCATTAGTAAATCGGCCGGTGGTTCGGTAATTATGGAGGATAATGAAGAGTTTAGTATTTCAAAAAGCCGTAAGGATGAGTTTATGGAAATGCTGGCTTTAAAATAACATTCACATGTCCGATTACAAACTGAAAACGATTATCTACAAATTTGCAACATTGTTACCCTATGAAATGCTGAATTTTACTGCGATGAAAAAATATACATGGATCGGGGTGCTGTTACTCTTACCGTTTTGTTCGCTTCGCGCGGGAACATTGGATAGTTTATTGCAGGTTTCTATCAATGAAAAAGACCCTCAGCTCAAATGCGATTATTACTTAAAGTATATCAATAAAGTATCAGGCTTAAACCGCGACTCAGCTGTTCAAATGCTATTGAAGTATGAAGACTCCTGCGGAACACAATTTGATTTGGGAAGATACAGAGCTCAATCCTTACGCGCCTACTACTATTGTTTTGAATCCAAATACGAAGCCAGTTTACGGTTATTGCACGAGGCCTTGTCTAAACAAAAAGCGATTCCGGATGCATCGGGTATTGCACAAACCATGAACCGGCTGGGATTAGTAAACAGTCGGTTTGGCCGCTCAGATCTGGCCATGCAATATCTGAAACTTGCGCGAGCTGAGTTTATCAGATTAAAAGATACCAGCAGGTTAGAAATGGTGCTCAACAATATGGGTGCAGTAAGTACGCATAAAACCAAAGAGGCCATCGGATATTATCGTCAATCGCTGGCTATCCGGTTAAGCAGAAAGGACTATTACTGGGTCGGGTATTCCTACTTTAATATTGGTTCCTCTTATCTGGACCTTGGAGAAATGGATAGTGCCAAATATTATCTGGAACTGGCGATCACAACATTCGAAACCAAAACAGAATTAGGTAAAGTGCCTCCGATGGTTCGCCTGGGGTTGGCTAATTTGTACGGACAAACAGGAGCATTAACCAAAGCTTATTCCGAAGTACAAAAAGGCCTGGAAGGTGCAGAGGCCATAGGGCAAACAGAGTTACTCCTTGAAGGAAAAATGTTGCTTAGTAATATTCTCTCCGAACAAAAAAAGTACGAACAAGCATTTGAAGCACTTCAACAGTATCTTGAATTGAAACTATCGGTTGACAGCAGCAACAACGCACAGGCCGTTGCTGAGATGGAAGCCAAGTATCAGCATACCGAACAGGCATTGCAAATTGAACAGCTCTCTACCCAAAAACTCGATGCTGAAAACAAAGCACAACTATTCACTTTATATACTATAGGTTCTGTAGCCGTATTGCTCTTGTTTGGCGTGGTAATAGGATGGGTATGGTTGCGAAGAAACCAGCGCGAAAAAATTGAACATTCAGTTCTCAATACCAAGATTGCCGAAGCCAAAATGTTTGCCTTGCGCGCGCAGATGAACCCGCATTTTATCTTCAACTGCATCAATACAGCCCAGCATTTTGTAATGAATAACCAGCGGGAACAGGCATACGAATACCTTTCCAATTTTGCCAAACTGCTACGTCTGGTAATGGAAAATTCAGCCAAAACATTTATTCCGCTTGAAGATGAATTGGAACAACTGAAACTATACATGGAGCTGGAGGCCATTCGTTTTAACAACAAGTTTCATTACACCCTAAAATTAGATAGTGAATTAGGGAACGGAGTGTATGAAATTCCGGGAATGCTGATTCAACCGATTATTGAAAATGCTATTGGACATGGGTTAATCAACCGCAACGATGACAAAGGAACATTGCTATTGCAATTCAAACTGGAAGGTGAAACAATTGTATGTGAAATTACCGACAATGGCGTGGGCAGAGAACGTGCTGCAGAGATAAAAGCCGGCAAAAATATCCATTATCAATCGGCTGCAATCCCTAACATTCAGGAGCGTTTAAATGTGTTACAAAAAGAAACGGGTGTAGATGTCTCGATCACGATTACGGATCTCAAGAATAACAGCGAAGCCATCGGAACAAAAGTCGTGCTCATTATTCCTTACCAATAGAAAGTGTGATACCAAATGAGTATGGCCAATTACAAACTGAAAACGCTCAACCACAAATTGTCATAAATATAGGTGCGTTGTGAAAGTAGTTTTGAATCATCAAATCACTACCTCACATGAAAACATTAACCACCTTCTTCACACTGCTTGTCATCACACTGATGACTGCCTCTGCACAAACAGGATCATTTAATACTACCATTCCCTTCAATGCAGAAAACAGAACACTTTCTTGTTATGTTCCTTCAAACTATGATTCTACCCAGGCTTACCGGCTGATGATTTGTTTGCATGGTTTGGGCGACAATAGCACCAACTACCGCAATGCTTTAATCACTTCATTCAACTGGCCTGCCATTTACCCAAATACTATTTTTGTTTGTCCTGACGGAGGTTCTGATGCAAACAAAGATTTCTACCAACCCAAAGGTGATCAGGAAATCGTCAAAGCTTCCATAGAATTTGCAAAAACCAAATACACTATCGATACACAAGCCGTAGTCCTTCAAGGTTTTTCACTCGGTGGACGCAGTGCACTAAAATATGGCCTGGATCATCCGGAGTGGTTTAAAGCTTTACTATTGAATACACCGGCTATGCAAGGGTTGAAGGATGTGCAAAACGACTCAATCGCAAGTCTTCAGTTCAGCTATGACAATGCCGAGTTCTTGCCTATGTTTATCACTGTTGGAGAATCTGATTTCACATACACCGCTCAAATCTCCGCACTGGTAGAGATCTTAAAAAAGAACAATGCACCCGTACAATTTGAATCTGTTCCCAATGTAGGACATACTATTCCCAACAGTACCATCACCCAAAAAAGTTATTCGTTTCTGATAAACCGCAATGTTCCTCATCTGGATGCCGATCTATTTGATTTTGATGACCAACAACATTTTTGCTCAAACAACCTGCAAACAACAGGCTTTGTGCGCAACAACGGGGATTCCATCATCCATTCTCTGAGCATTACACTTTCTACCGGCAATGCTTCAACCGTTCAGCAATGGACAGGAACCATTCTGCCAAATCACTATGCCATGGTTCCATTATCATTAAACCTACCTAACAATGGCCAGTATCTGTTTACTGCTTCAATTACCGGTGTAAATGATACTCCAGCTGATTCAATTCTTTCCAACAATAAACTGGAACTGGCAATTGATGTGGCAACGGGAGCGGCTAAATCCATCGTCACACAAACGTTTGACGACACTTCAAACACCTGGTATTTCCATCCTTCCGGCAGTGTGTTCGAATGGTATATAGATGATGAGGTTAGCAAATCGGGACAAAATTCCATGTCATCTTTTAATACAGCCTTATTATTTTACTCCCGCAATGCCATTGAAAGTTTTTCATTGCCTGCTGTCAATATTGCTGCGCTTAGCAAAAAGGAACTCAACTTGGATCTCGCCTTTACTTATTATAGATATACTCCCCCTTATATAGCCTCTGAAACCAATTTTGCAGATACACTTGAAGTGCTTATCTCAACCGATTGCGGAGCAACATTTACCAGTATATACAAAAAAGGCGGACAGCAATTAGCCACTAGAATGGAACCCATTGTAAACGCACTTAGTTTGCAGGCTTGTATTTTTACACCTAAAGCTGATGAATGGAGAACCGAAACTATTGATCTTACCAATTTTGCTACTGCCGATAAAGCTATCTTCAAATTCAATAGTATTTCGGGTATGGGTGGTTTACTTTATCTTGACAACTTAAGCTTTGGAGGTTCTTATGTTTCGGTGCATGAAACAACAGTTAAGAATACTTCTTTCACAATGTATCCGAATCCGGCAA
Source organism: Bacteroidota bacterium (assembly GCA_040386055.1). Lineage (GTDB taxonomy): Bacteria > Bacteroidota > Bacteroidia > UKL13-3 > UKL13-3 > UKL13-3. Next base: position 39,224 of record JAZKGH010000189.1, on the reverse strand, counting down.
ATGAATATGTATCTATTGAGATACCTGCGGGTGCATCAGGTGATATCACCATCATGGATATCACCGGTAAAATTGTTTCACAACAAACCATTAATAGTCGCGAACATCGCATCGCCTTGACTGATATTCCGGAAGGTTTATATATGGCGCAATTGACCTTTGGTGGCCAATCAATTGTTCAAAAATTATTAATCCGCAAATAATTATGGCTACTTTAACCATCAACAGAGCCCATCAGTTCATCAACCGTTTGCGAAACTATAGGGTTTTGGTAAACGGACAGGAAATGATACAATTAGGATACAATGAACAGAAAACCCTCACATTAAGTGCGGGAACCTACATTATCAGGGCCAAAGTTGACTGGGTGTGCAGTGAGGAATATATCATTAGCCTTGGAGACCAAGACGTTCAAACTCTGGAAATAGGGTGCTCGATTACAATCAACAACTATCAGAAAATCCTTAGTATACTTGGCTTTGGAGTTCTTTTGGGTAGCATCCTTATGTATGAAACTATTACACCTATTGCCTTGGGGTTGCTTTTGGCAATTTGGGTTGTGCGTGATGTGGTACTTACTAAGGGGAAATCTTTTTTGTATTACCTTTCCACTGGCCGTTCAAAATACCTGTATATAAAGCCTTTAAGGATCAGTGTTTCCCATTAAATACATGTTTAATCTAATTGTTAACTAAAAGTTATGTTATAAACTGTTCTATTCTGGGAATTTGATTTTCTTTGCCACCTGATCATTTAGTAACATCATTTTGGAATATCCTAAAGGAAAACTGATTTCTGTAGGCGGTGCAGAAGATAAGGGAACAGACTTAGAGCAAGGCTTTATACAGCGAAACCGACTCAATTTTTTCGAGCTTGGCATTTTAAAACGTTTTGTGGATGAAGTGGGTGGCGTTGAAAAACGTATTGAAGTTATCACCACAGCATCTTCCATTCCTACTGAAGTAGGTGCAAACTATCAGGAAGCATTTGGTAAAATAGGGTGCGTAAATGTGGGTGTATTGGATATACGTAAACGCGAAGATGTATTCAACGAAGAATATATTCAGCGTGTAAAAGAAGCGGATGGTATTATGTTTAGCGGAGGCGATCAGTTGCGTTTAACCAGCATTTTTGGCGGCACCGATATCTATACCATTTTACACGAACGTTATTGGAATGAAGAAGGATTTGTAATTGCAGGAACCAGTGCGGGTGCAATGGCTATGAGCAATACCATGATCTATCAAGGCAAAAGTGAGTTGGCGCACTTAAAAGGTGAAGTAAAAATCACAACCGGTTTGGCGTTTATGGCCAACGTGATTATTGATTCACATTTCGACAAACGTGGTCGTTTTAACCGTTTGGCACAAGCCGTAGCCAGCAATCCGCAATGTACCGGAATAGGGTTGGGTGAAGATACCGGTATAATTGTAACAGGTGGTACCAATTTGGAGGTAGTGGGTAGCGGTGCTGTGGTTATTGTAGATGGAAAAGATATACGTCACAGCAATATTACCGAAGTTGGCATGGGCGAACCCATTGCAGTAGAAAACTTACGTGTGAGCATCCTTGTAAGAGGCAATCAGTATTTATTGAAAGAGCGCAAGTTTATTGCGAGTGAAGAAGTGACTGCTTAACATCACTCTGATATGAATAAAAAATGCGCTTCCATTGGGGAGCGCATTTTTTATTCATATCAGTTATATCCATTGTACATAGCATAAGGGTTTAAACCCTGAGCAATGAAAATAGCGATTGATTAATCTTCGTAAATCCTCACCTCAATATTTCCATCTCCCTTTTTCCACGCTCTGTACATTCCTTCGCTGTTAAAGGGTAACTCAATATTTCCCATAGCATCCATCGCAACCAATCCACCTTCACCACCAAATTTTACAAGCTTATCTTTCACAACAAAGTCGCATGCTTCCTTCAAGCTCATTCCTTTGTATTCCATTAAACAGCTAATATCATAAGCCACTACGGCACGGATAAAATATTCACCATGTCCTGTGCAACTGATTGCACATGTTTTATTGTTTGCATACGTTCCTGCGCCAATCATCGGAGTGTCGCCAATGCGCCCGAAACGTTTGTTGGTCATGCCGCCTGTTGATGTTGCTGCTGCTAGGTTTCCATGTTTATCCAACGCCACTGCGCCAACGGTTCCGAACTTTTTTCCTTCACCGCTATTCACTGTATGATCCAGTTGATAGCCATTACTGTCTTTTACTTCCTGCCATTGTTTGTGGCGCCCTTCTTCATAAAAATAAGCATCCGGTTGAAACGGCAATCCCATCTGTTTGGCAAAAGCTTCTGCTTCGGGTCCGCATAAAAAAACATGACCACTTTTTTCCTTTATCACCTTTGCTAAATGAACCGGATTTTGCACATTGCTGATACCACTAACGGCACCCGCCTCCAATGTTAATCCATCCATAATGCTGGCATCCATTTCGTGCGTTCCCTTGTTGGTAAACACAGCACCTTTGCCCGCATTAAACAGGGGGAAATCTTCAAGTGTCATCACCGCAATTTCTACTGCATCCAAGCTTGATCCGCCTTTTTCCAATACCGCATTTCCTGCAATAATTGCATCCTGTAACCCTTTAATGTATAGTGCCTCTTTTTCAGGAGTCATAAGGGAACGTAAAATCGTTCCTGCTCCACCATGTATAGCTATTCCGGATGTATTCATGTGTACCATTTATGCAGCATAATTACAGAGATTAAGGCAAACCGCAAAATCGTGAATTGGTTAGCTGCTTTAAACATTCTTATTTTCAACCTTGTTGAAACCAGCACGGGTCATTTCTCCCCATGTATTCTTACCTTTTATTTTGTCAATATTTCCTTTGAGTCCCCACCAGGTGCTGCGTGGATGATAGATAATCGGCTCAAGCAAAACAGTAAGCATCAACTTCAAGGTATCGCGCTTGCTTGTATACTGATGATATGTAAGTTCCTCATACAATAATGCCAGAAACGACATGAAAATGGCAAAGGCATACACTACCAGAAACAAAACCATAAACAAATACCAGTTGTCGTAACCCGTTACAATCAAAAATACGAAATAACACACTCCTAAAAACTCAATCACCGGAGCCAACCATTCGTAAAACATCCAGTATGGATAACTTATCAATCCCAATAATCCATAACGAGGATTGAAGGCCAGTTTGCGGTGGATCCATAGTGTTTCCATAGTTCCCCGCATCCAGCGATTACGTTGGCGGGAAAGAATTTTGTAATCGGAAGGAGCTTCCGTCCAACAAAGTGGATCAGGAATGTAGGTTACTTTATATTTTATTTTCCGATCGGCCATATAACGCCTCATGCGCACCACCAGTTCCATATCCTCACCCACAGTATTGTGATTATACCCTCCACTGGCTATGGCTATACGTCTGTCAAACATTCCCATCGCACCGGATATAAGCAAGAGTCCATTGAGTTTACTCCATCCCATACGCCCCATTAAAAAAGCCCTTAAGTATTCAATTACCTGAAATCTTGCAACCAAACTTTTAGGAACATGTGCTTTAATTAATTTTCCATCTTCAATCTCACATGAATTGGCAATGCGAATGACTCCTCCACTGGCAATCACCTTTACGTTTTCCTCCATAAAAGGTTTTACCATACGCAATATTCCGTCCTGTTCAATAATACAATCCACGTCAATACAAGTAATCAAATCATAGGAGGAAATATTGATACCGGCATTCAGTGCATCTGCTTTCCCGCCATTTACCTTATCTACTACAGTGAGCTTTTTATATGCAGGATTCATGGCTTTATATACACCCCTTATCGGTTTTCCGGGTAACTCCTGGTGTATGGCAAAATTTACTTTCTGTAAATCATACGCCTCAATCATGGTTTGTAATGTATTGTCCTTACTACCATCATTCACAATAATTACTTCAAAGTTATTGTAGTGAATAGACAAGAGGGACCGAATATTCTCGACAATTGTTTTTTCTTCATTGTAAGCGGGAGCAATCAATGAAACTGATGGTGCATTGGGTGATGACAGCAATGCCTCATGTGATACAAACTTGTTTTTACGAATATAATAATTGAGTGCCCTTGCCGAAATAATAGCCAATAGCACATACGATAACGTAATCGTTATACCATATAATAGAATAGCATTATTAAAAATCTCAATCATCCTTATATTCTTTCATCTAACATATGTTCCGCAATAGCTACTACATGTGTATCTTCACTTTGCAATGCCTGCTGCAAAATAAGATCTCCATCATATCCTGTTGAGCGAATGGCCATACCTGCCTTCATGGCTTGCTCATGCGGAGCCGTGTATAAAATATCTGTTAAAAACTGCAACACTTCTGTTCCCCCAAGTTTCCCAAGACTCATGATAATTTCATTCTGAACCTCCTGAGAGCTTCCGGGATATAATTCTATGAGGGGCAATTGTGCTTCAACTACAAACAGATTTCCCAATGCTTTTACCGCTTCCTTGGCAACACGAATATCCTTGGCATGCAACAATTGTATCAGCGCCTCACCCGACTCAAACTGATTAAAGGTTGCCGTCATCTTCACACAAAATTCAACCACTGATTGGTTGCGTAACCCAAACCAACTGGCAAACAATGGTATTTTATCCGACTCTATTCGTTTGGCTATTTCTTCCAGATTCAACTGTTGCCATTCGGTAATTTTTGCTTTAGCTGTCTCCAAAAACCCAAATGGATTTTCCTTTTCCAATGCCAGAAAAGCGGCTTGTGCCTCCAGCCGTAATTCTGGATTTTCGTGAGAACTCAACTTCAACATTTTAAGCTTTGCATCTGTGTACTGTATCTGACCGAGTTCTTTAACTGCATCAGCTCTTACACTCCAATCGGTACTGTTTAAATCTGCTAATGCTTCTTTGTGCAGACGCAATTCAAGATACAAATCCCGCAAAACTTTTTGTGAGGACCCGCTAAAGCTCTTATATAATTTAAGAAGTTCTTTGCGCAACACACGCTTATTAAAATGCGAACGCAAATATGTTTTCTTAAAATGCTTGATTAATTTCTTTCTCTTTTCTTCGAATTGTTCGTCTTCCTCATCAAAAATAATTCCGGTGAGCAACAAGCCGTAACGTTCTTCCAATCTGGCAATACGTTTGGCATAGTACTGATTACGAAACCTGATATAAAATAAATAAACCCCGGTAATGAACGCACCCGAAAGACAGCAAACAATAAAGGCAATACAAAATGTAATGATAGTATCATACTGGTCTGATTTGCTCGAGGATAGTGACTCCATGCGAAAACCAAATCGGGGCCATATAAACAGCAAGGTCTGCAATCCTACTTATTTAAGAGCCTTTTTACCCTTATCGATAACTCTACCGGGCTAAATGGTTTAGTAATATAATCGTCAGCACCCAGCTTGAAAGCATCCAATACCACATTTTCCAAGCCAACATTGGAAAGAACAATCACCGGAAAATTCTTACCCTTCATTTCTTTTGCTTTATTCACCACTTCAAGTCCATTATTAAAGGGAAGCATCATGTCGGTAATCAGTAAATCAAACATTTCCGTTTCAATGGCCTTTAATCCATCGCGACCATCCTTTGCCTTTATGACGTCATAGCCGTCCCTCCGAAGCCTGAATTCAAGCGCCTTCAAAATCAAGTCTTCATCTTCTACTATTAATATTCTTTTCATGAGGTCCGAATGAAATTAGAGAACAGACAATTCAGATTGCAATTCTGTTAATACCAATTTTACAACAGGCTCCATTGCGGCCAGATCCTGTGTGATGGTTTCTATATCTTGTGTCTCACTTACCCTTTCAATATTGCGGGCCAATTCAACCAGTTGCTGTGCCCCCACAAACTGAAAAGCCGATTTAATTTTATGCGCAATAAAATGTGTTTGTTCAAAGTTGCGTTCCCAGAATACGGTCTGCATTTCGGTAAACTGCACCGGTACTTTTATGATGTAATCCGTAATCATCTCCTTTACGAAATCAATATCATTATCTGCAATATCATAGAGGTATGACAAATTAATATGAGTGTATTCCTGTTTGTTCATAGTCAATTCTGAAAATGCGGTTTCCATTTGTTTATTTTTTCTTCAATATCTGCAATGCGGAAAGGCTTGCTGATATAGTCATCCATGCCTGCCCGCATAGCCTTGTTCTTATCATCTGCCAACGCATTTGCCGTCATGGCTATAATAATGGGTTTATGGGCTTTAGCACCCACAATAATCTGTTGAGTTGCTTCATACCCATCCATTTCCGGCATCATTACATCCATCAAAATCAAATCGTATTGCTTGCGCTTTGCAGCCTCTACAGCCTCCACACCATTGTTCACCAGCTCACATCCGTAACCCAGCTTTTCAAGAGTTTTACGAATGAGTTTCTGATTGGTGTCATTATCCTCTGCCACTAAGATACGGATATTGTCAATGGATTGTGTTTGAGATAAAAGAACACTTGCCGACATTGTTGCCATTTCAGATCCTTCTTTTCTACCCAATATATCCATCATCGTCTTTTTCAACATGCTATGTTTTGTGGGCTTTACCAGTATTGCTGCAAACAGATCTTTATCTTCCTTATTCTTAAAATGAGAGAATCCTAATGAACTGAATAAAATAATCGGAATTTTTTTATCCGGAAATTTCATTTTCATTTCTCTTGCCACAGCAACACCGTCATACTCCTCCATAAGCATATCTACAATGGCCAAATCAAACTCCTGCTGTCCCATTTCCGCAATGGCCAAATGACAATCGTTAAAAATTACCGGATTCATTCCCCATAATTTACATTGGGATTGTAAAATCTGCAAGTTAGTTTCATTGTCATCCAGAATGAGTATTTTTTTGCCGGTAAGCAGCGTGTCTTTTACAACGGGGGCAAAATCAAACTGCTTCACTTCACGGTTAGCGTGTACTTTTATATTAAATGTGAAGGTAGAGCCTAACCCTTCCGTGCTGCTCACAGAAATCGTTCCTCCCATCATATTCACTAAACGCTGACAAATGCTTAAGCCTAATCCCGTTCCTCCATATTTTCGTGTAGTGGATGTGTCAACCTGTGAAAAGCTCTCAAAAATAGTGTTGAATTTATTGGCAGGTATCCCAATTCCGGTGTCTTTCACGCTTATCTGAATATGGTAAACGTCCTCTTGCTTACCAATCGATTGTACATGAATGAGGATATCTCCTTTGGAAGTAAACTTGATACCGTTGGAAACAAGGTTAAGCAATATTTGTCGCAAACGGGTAGGATCACCCAATACCTCTGACGGAACATTCGGATCAATGAGGTATAATAAATCCAGCCCCTTTTCATTAGCACGTACCGAAAGCAAGTCGTATGTTTCTTCCACCAGTTTTACCAAGCTCATTGGAGCTTCTTCAATTTCTAACTTACCAGATTCAATTTTGGATAAATCTAAAATATCATTGATAAGTGAAAGCAGTGTTTCACCACTCAATCGAATAGTGTCAACATATTCTTTTTGCTCTTCAGTGAGTATCGTATGCATAAGCAAACTTGTCATCCCGATTACACCATTCATTGGTGTACGGATCTCGTGACTCATATTGGCCAGAAATTCAGACTTAGCTTGATTCTGTTCATCGGCCAGATTACGTTTTATGGCGAGTTCCTCATTTAATTCCTTTAGTTGCTCATTAGCAATATGTGAAAAGGTAATATCGGTAAATACCCATAACCGGCCATTTACGAGCGGTGAAGAAATGGGTTTGCAGGCCACACGCAGTACGGATAGAATGGGGTCTCCGATAATCCATTTCCAATCCTTAATGGTTTGATTGGGTTCGCTGAAAAGTTTATTCGCTATTTCATTAATCTCCTCCTGATTCACTGCTCCGCTGCGCAATTCCTGCATAGCTGTTGCAACCAAAAAAGGTTGATTGCTCCCCTGATTCAACTTAAGCAATTCACTACCCACTGTATTTACCCATGCTGATTTTCCCGAATCATCTACATACACAATTCCTTCAGGAATGGTTTCGAGAATGGCATTAAAACGCGTGGTGAGTTCATCAATTTCATGATACACACTCATACGTTGCATCATCTCATTCATTCCCATCTGCACACCCGTTAAAAAACGATCGAACCCTGCCTCATCCGTTTTAAGGGCCTTCCAGCCCATAATCAAACCACCCGACAATGCAGTATTGTATAGCGGAATCACAATACACTTTTCATATTGCTCATTGATGAAAAACAGTGGTTGAAATATTTTTTCCACAGATTGATATTCGTCTGAGCGGATATAGTTTTGTACACTATCCGGATTCAGGTGCGAATGAAAAACCTGTTTCTTTGACGCTAAAACAACTCGTGTGGTGAGTTCATCAAAATTGCGGTAAAAACAAACAGCATCTGCCAGCATATACTCTTCCACCAGTGAAAATACTTCACGTATCAACTGTGCTTGTTCCCTTATTTTTTTTATCGGTGAAAGCTTCACCAAAAAATCAAGTGCGTGTGCATTCCAATCTATATCTTGTTCCCGTTCCATCATACTTCTATAAATCGTTGAATTGCTTTGATTACAGCCTCCGGTGCACTCACATGAGGATAATGGCCTTCTGCAGCTATTAACTCCAATTGACTGTTTGGTATATGTTCATTCATATAGGCTCCTACAGTTACCGGAACAGCCATATCGTTATCGCAATGAATCAATAGCGCAGGTTTGGTTAACTCTTTCAAACTACTTCTGTAATCGCTTTGAAAAATGGTGCGTACTACGGATACAGCCACATCAGGACGAATGGCAGATAGTGTTTGCAAAAACCCTTCTGCCAATTCAGGTTTATCACTATTGAGCATTGTCATTGGGGCAAAACCACTAATCCAGGCAAAATAATTTGTTTCCATGTTCCGGTACAATTCATCTAACGTTTCTTGTGTGAATCCGCCAACATATTCATCTGCATTGATGTAACGCGGAGAGGCACTTATGAAAACCATCTTCGAAAAATACTGCGGAGCTTTAATCGCTGCAAGCATGCCTATCATTCCGCTTACTGAATGTCCAATAAAAATCGCATCTTTCACAAGCATGCGTTTGCATATGTCAATTAAATCATCAGCATGCACCCGCAGGCTATCATATTTATGGGAGCTAAAAGCATTCATATCCGATTTTCCGGAACCAGCAAGGTCATACAAAATAATGCGGTAATTCTCTAAAAAAGGAGTTATCACTTTATCCCAAACAGATTGTTCTGTACCAAACCCATTACTAAAAATAATGGTTTCGCGGGCGTGAAGATTACCCTTCACAACCACATTATTTTTACCAATAGGATCTGTTGTTAGCATTTGTTACTGCTTTAAAGTCTAATTTTAATACCTGTTGTAATGCCCACCACATTCACATATTCTCCGTAGCTGAAACTGAGTTCCTGATGCGAATAATATACATCAAGAGTGAAATTCATATTGTACCGAATACTCTTTTGCAGGTTGCATTCAATTTTCTGAGCCTTTAATAAGTAAATATTATTACCCGGATTCAATCCTTCATTGGTCTGAATCCTTCGGGCATCAGGTGAAAAACCCGCTCCTGCCGTAATGCCAATGTAATTGTTTGCATCTGCAAAATACCTGCGAGCTGTTACATTTAGCGAGCGTGAAAAAGTTCCATTTGACGGAGTGATAAAGGTGCGTGCATTAAACCAATAGTTTTTATAATACCAACCCAATGATCCTGTGTATATGGTCATTGAATTGCCCGCTCCAAAATCCAAATATCTCAATCCTAAGGATGCTTCAAAACTACGCGGCAGCGATTGAAATATTTCACCTCCTACACGGTGACGTGCAAATAAGGATGAGGTTGTAAATCCATAGTTCAAATATCCATAGGCACCTTTCCACAAACCCGGGTAAAAATCCACTTCAGGTTGAATCCCGCTTTGATTGAATCGGTTGGTGTAGTTGATTCGGCCCACAACGGTGCCCGGTTTGGTTACCGATCCAAATTGCAGGGATGAATAATACATCGGATCAAAATATGCAGAGAAAACATCAGTTGCTGCATTTACGGATAAGGTATGCTTGAATTTTTTTGTCTTTATTTTTTGTTTGAGCTGAATACAGGCCACACATCCCGGATCAATCTCCAATGCCCGGCTCAACACCATCATGGCTTCATTTTCCAGTTTGGCATCAATGAGTGCTTTTGCTTTCTTGAGCAACAAATCAAAATTATTGGGATATACTGTCAGGCATTTATCTAATGCAACCAATGCATCCTGAGGTTTATCGTCCCACAGTTCCACATCAGCCAACGCCAATGTTGCTTCAATATGATTGGGCTCTTTCGCAAGAATACCTTTGTATATTTTTCTTGCTTCTTCTTTTTTTCCGTCCCATGCATAAGTCCTTCCTATCAATAATGCTATTTCATGATAATTCGGACTTTTTTCCAATGCCAGACTACACAGTCTACGTGCACCTTCTCTGTCACCACTAAAAGCCTTCTCTCGGGCCAGTGAGTATAGATCATCTGCTCCCATTTGGGTTGTATCCATTTGTGCATCTGCAACAGTTGCAAGGAAAATACAGAATATGAATATGAGTTTATACATGTACTAGATTATATTCAAAAATAGAGCTTATGCAATTAACTTAGTTTAAATCTTTGGCGGTGGCATACTCACTAGTCTTTTCAGTGAAGCCTTTGCCTCCTTTATCCTATCCGTATAATCCCTTTTAGGAATTATTGTATGTGCTTGCTTCGAAATTTCAATTGCCTTTTCATAATGACCAAATAATAACTCGTTATCAATGAGTGCCCTCCAGGCCTCTCCATTCAGGGGTGAACGTTTCACACTTTCGGAAAACTGTTTTTGCGCTTCATCATAATTGCCCTCCCATGCATATGTACGACCCAAAACCAACCGCACATCGATAAAATTCGGACTCGTGATAAGACACCATTTGCAAATCAATCGTGCGTTATTGTATTGTTTTACGATTGTTCGTTTATAAGCTGCGGCCAACAACTGTTCCGGATTCATGCCCTCAACACCCATAAACCGGAGTGTCAATTTTTCAAGATAAGTAAAGTTAAATTCTTTTGGAATTGTCTTCCCTAAACTGTCATTGTAAATTTTATTATTGGCAAACACATACTTGTTCATCTGCTTAAAAGCAGTCATTTTTGCTTTCAATTGTTTTTCCTCCGGAGAACCACGCGCTAGCCTTTCCAAATCAAGCTTTGGAGTAATACGGTACGCAATGTTATCAGATAAAAAATACTCTCCGTCAATATAATCTATCAGTTCATTTTTATTCCGCATCAAAGCTATATCGCGAATGGAATGAAATGTAACCGTTGTATCCATTGGTTTTCCTAACCAATGTACTTGATAGGGAAATGTCATCCCTGTTTGATGTTGTAAAAACGAAAGTAGTGTGGGTGTAACATCATGATGAGTATTAACAGACGAAAATGTTTGTGAGCGTTTCAACTTAGGTGAAAACACAATCAGCGGCACATGAAAACGGTCAATACGATTCACCTGGGGTATTGGTATCATACGATGATCACCCGTAATCACAAAGATCGTATTGGTATAATCAGGTCTCTTTTTATATGCTTCCATTAAATTACGAATAGCATCATCTGTATACAACAAGCTTGAAAGTTCAAGTGCATATTGCTTGTAGTTTTTTTGTTCGGTTCCCGTTTTGGTATGCATGACTTTATCCAGTAATGCTAAGTATTTAGGTTGATTTGGAACCCTAAACGGTTCATGTGTATTCAATGTAAGATACACTGAAAGCGTTGGTTTGGCTGTATCAGCCGGGAACAATTCAAGAGAGCGTTTAAATACATCTTCATCAGAATACCCCCATGAAAAACCTTCACTATTGGCTTTCAATTTTTGATACGATGCAGGGAATTTGTCAGAACTCAAAATATAATCAACACCCTGTTTTTCCAGAAACACATCCTGCAAATCGAAATTGGAATTGCCACCATAAAAGTAATGGACATTGTATCCGTGTTGTTTGAGCAAACTAAGCAAAGTAAGGTGCGTTGGCATATTCGAACCCGTTTCCAAAAATCCCTTGTCATTATACGGGAGTGATCCAAACAATGATGAAAGCACACCAAACGTTCTTCCTGTTGTACTCAAAGTATTTTGCCAATACAAACTGTGTTGGGCAAGTGAATCCAGAAAAGGTGTACAGCCACCATAGCGGGCATTCGGTCCCACAAATGTTCCGCCTAATCCTTCAATCACCAAAAATACCAGATTGGGTTTCTGCTCCAAACTATCAAAATAAGGACTCAATACATCTATGGTATCAGCAACATGCACCAGGGGATATTCGGTATCAGCAACTGAGTTTTTGTCGATGTCTTCTGTATAAAATCTTCCTGATTTTTCGGCAAAAAAAGCCATCTTATTCATACTGAAAGTGTAATCATTTTCAGTGGTAAACCAAGTTGCATCAGGTGTTTTCAGAACATAAAAGACACTCGAAACCAAAGCCAATCCATAAAACATATACAATGCCCAATTTGGCAAAAATATTTCCTGCACTCTCTTATAAGTATAAAAAAACAATGCCAGTACTACCATAAAAGGAACAAAAGTAAGGATGCTAAAATCGGCTGAAGCGTTTACGGTTGTTTGAATATCGGCTAATGAATAACCCCAAAAATCAGCACTGAGCGGTAACGTTGTTTGCACATAATATTGAACCAATGCCAGATCCACCAATAAAAACAATATAAAACCAATAGCCAAAAAGTATCGGGTAAATGGCCCAATGATTAGGTATGAAACCACATAAAAGGGGAAAGTAACTAAGGATAGGAAGAGGCAAAACCACAGATCAAATGCAAAACCTGCCGCCATCAAAGGCATTGGATGCTCAGGAAACAAGTTGGCTTCGCTAACTAACACAAATTCCGCTATTCGAACCAGCCAAAACAACACAATGAGCAATCCATAACTCAGGCAAAAATGCTGTACAGCAAATTGGAAGCGCTCTTTATACATTCAGTTGAATATTGCAGTTAATACCTTCCAAGTATAAGAAAAAGGCGCGTGATTCCCTAAGTTAAAATTAGGTTAAATGGGCAAAAAATGGCAACTAACAGCTGAAAGAGAAGATAAGCAGGGGTTATTTAAGGACTCCGGTACCGGCAATAAACCCGGTTGTCCATGCTGCCTGAAAGTTAAAACCGCCTGTGATACCATCAATATCCAGAACCTCTCCGGCAAAATGTAATCCTTTACATCGCTTGCTTTCCATCGTTTTGAAATCAATATCATCTAGATTAATACCCCCGCAGGTTACAAACTCCTCCTTAAATGTAGTTTTACCCTGAACATGATAGGTATCATATAAGAAATGTTCCTGTAACAGCTGGATTTCTTCTTTGGTTACATCGGCCCAGCGTTTATCGGGATTGATACCACACTTTTGGAGAATGAATTCCACCAATCGTTTAGGTAACACCACCGGCAATAAGTTGCCTATATGTTTGGTTGGATTAGCCGCTTTAATATTGAACAATTCCTGACGCAAGGCATCTTCCTTTTTGTTATTCAACCAGCTAATCTGTATTTTGAAGTCATACTCCTTTTCCGCCAACATTCGTGCGCAAAATGACGAAAGTTTCAGTACTGCCGGGCCACTTAATCCCCAATGCGTGATCAATACCGGACCTGAAAATTCTATTTTGGTATCAGCGATTTTGACCCTTGCCGGATCAACTGCAATCCCCTGCAACTCTATAATGGGATTATCAGGAATATTAAACGTAAACAATGAAGGTACGGGTTCTACAATTTGGTGTCCTAATTTCTTAAGCCAATCAAACCCTTCTGCCTTTGGACTTCCTCCTGTTCCAATAATAATTTTATCGCACTCAAGTTGTTCACCGGTGCTTAGCTCCACATAAAATCCACCGTCAAAACGCGGACGAATTTCTTTTACAGCTATTTCGGTTCGAACGGTTACTTTGGCTTTCTTAGCCTCTTTCATCAAACAATCGATGATTGTTTGTGAATCGTCTGTTTGCGGGAACATACGGCCATCCGACTCAGTCTTTAGCTTTACCCCACGCGACTCAAACCAGTTAATCGTATCGGTAGTTGTAAACCTGCTGAAAGCACTTTTAAGTTGCTTTTCGCCACGCGGATAACTGCCTGAAAGTATTTTATTGTCAAAACAAGCATGCGTTACATTGCACCTGCCACCACCTGAAACGGCCACCTTACTTAGCAACTTACTCGTTTTTTCAAACAAGGTTACTTCCACATCTTTGCTGGCCTGCGCACAGGTAATAGCGGAAAAAAATCCGGCAGCACCACCGCCAATAACAATCACTTTTCTTTTCACTAAGCCCTATTTTTTAAGGGTGCAAAGATATGCTTTTTGACCGAACTAAATGATGCTTTTGGTTGAGCAGTAGAAAATTAGTCATTAATTAGCAGCTTCACATAAAAGAGTGGGTTGCGTAACTTGGCACGTAAATCCAAATCCTCAAACATACAACTGATGGTTTCACGAAGCGTTTTGTTTTTATGTGCTTTGTTCACTACAAAGTTGAACAACCAGGGGAATTTACAGAGCTTTTGCATTGTATGACTAAGCTTCAATTCGTCCCACTGACGGTTATAAAAGACGGTATCGTATTGTTTTAAGAAATCCGCATCAAAACGGTTCTGTTTTATACATTCCATAATATGGTTGGCTGCCATCATCCCACTGTACAAAGCATTCCCAATTCCTTCTCCTGTAAACGGATCAATCAACGAACCGGCATCACCCACCAATAAAAAGCGTTCACCCGATACCGGTCTTTTCTTGCTCCCAAGCGGCAATCCCCAACCCTGGATTTTACCCTGCAACGTAGCATTCTTAAAGCGCTCCCTGATGTTCGGATTGTTTTCAATCGCTTTTAGCATGTCGGCTTTCAGGTTCACTTTACGTTTGCTCACTTCACTGCTCAACATCCCGGCACCCACATTAGCCTTTCCATTTGGCAACGGGAAAATCCAGAAATACCCCGGTAACATCTCAGGCAAAAAATGCAACTCAATAAAGTTTTGGTCATGCATTCCTTCCACACCTTCATAATAAGCACGAATGCCCGCACAATAGTGGTCATTCTCCTTTTGAAGATTTGCCAGCTTTTTAGCCACAATACTTCTATCACCCTCAGCACCGATGATTAATTGAGAATTTTGAATTGAGAATTGAGAATTTTGATATTCGTATTTTACTGTAATACCTTCCGCTAAGCGTTCAATTTCCGTAACTTCAGCTCCTTCAATTACGTTTGCATACGTGCGGTCAAGGCGTTTGAACAATTCATTATCAAAATCAACACGTTTGGAAATAAAGCCCGGAGGTAGTTGCTCCTTTGACATGTCCGACTTAAATGGAATATCAATGGCCTTACCATTGGGTGCTACAAATTTTACACCCCAACTTTCAATAAACTTATTCTTTTGCTGATCGAAAGAAGGGATAATACTTGGATCGAGTTGGTTGAGTACATATACCGATTTACCACTTAAGGCATCACCGCATACTTTATCGCGGGGAAAAACGGCTTTGTCAATAATTGTATGCGGAATCTTGTGTTTGGCCAGAAACAGTGACGTAGAGCATCCTGCAGGACCGGCACCTATAATAACAATATCTGTGTTTTTCAAAGGGTATGAGTTAAAGTGCAAGTATAAGAAGAAGATGCCACAGGAAAAAGGTGGCAGAAGTCAAATTTATCAGCAACCAAAAAGTTATAACCTGACATACTTTAAACAAAAGCGGCAATCTTGGCACGTTCAATCTCCTTTTCATTTGTCATTCCTTAATGGCCGGGTTTTTGGTAACTTTGTGGTTCAAGTTAACAGGTATGAATATTCCCTTCGAACAAATGCCCGCCAATGCAAAGCTTTGGATATACGCATCCAACAGAAAGCTTACAAAAGCAGAGCAAGAAGCTATATTAGCAAAAGGTGCACAGTTTGTTACAAGCTGGACCGCCCATCAGCAGCAGCTTAAAGCAGCATTTACCATTTTGCACGATGCGTTCTTAATCGTGGCTGTTGATGAAAACCATAATGAAGTAAGTGGCTGTGGCATTGATAAGTCGGTTCACTTTGTGCAGGAGATCGACCGAGAATACAATATCAATCTGTTCAATCGTTTACAAATAGAGCTTTTCCTAAATGATGAGTTGTTGCTGACCAACAAACAAAAATTGGCGGTGATGTTACAAGAGGGTGCCGTAAATGATCAAACACCCGTGTTTAACAAAACAGTAACAGATAAAGACTCATTCGACAAATACTTTCAGAAAACACTAGGCCAATCGTGGGTTTACCCATCGCTAAAGGCCTTACAAACCAACTAAGCAAGGTTTGGCTATCAATTTTTTTAGCATTATTCTTGCTTAAATTTCTACCTCTACAAACAATTAGATAATAATGTCAGATATCAATCCTCAAGATTTAAAACCCGGAGATAAGCGCTCTCAGAAACCAAAAATGCCGCCTGTTCCTAAATTCAACTTTTACTGGATTTATGGAATCATTGCTGTCATTTTCCTCGTAATACAATTCATGCCGCATGATGTTTCACTTAAAACCACTTGGTACAAAGTGCAAAACGACATGATTATGACCAATGACGTGGAGAAAATTGTGGTAGTAAATAAGGAACGTGCCGAAGTGTACTTGAAAAAAGAGTCGGTAAAAAACGACAAGTTCAAAGATCTGAAAGATCGCGGCTTATTTGGTGATGATGTGGGACCTCACTACTATTTTGAAATTGGTGATGTGAACCAATTCTCAACCGACCTCAATACTGCCCGTGCTACCTACGAAAAAAATAATCCCGGACAAACCATTCAGGTGCCCGTGGAATATGTTACCCAACGCAACTATTTCGGTGATATCCTAGGATGGATTTTACCATTCGTATTGCTGATAGGATTGTGGATGTTTGTGATGCGTAAAATGGGTGGTGGCGCAGGTGCCGGTGGTGGACAGATTTTCAATATCGGAAAATCGAAAGCTCAGCTGTTTGATAAAGATACTTTGGTAAAAGTTACATTTAAAGATGTGGCAGGACTGGATGAAGCGAAAGTGGAAATCATGGAGATTGTTGATTTCTTGAAGAACCCTAAAAAATATACCAATCTGGGTGGTAAAATCCCGAAAGGCGCTTTATTAGTAGGCCCTCCGGGTACCGGTAAAACCTTGCTGGCCAAAGCCGTTGCAGGTGAAGCAGGCGTTCCGTTCTTCTCTCTTTCAGGTTCCGATTTCGTGGAAATGTTTGTGGGAGTAGGAGCCAGCCGTGTACGCGATTTGTTCCGTCAGGCTAAGGAAAAAGCACCTTGTATTATTTTTATTGATGAGATTGATGCTGTAGGTAGAGCACGCGGACGTAATGCTATTCAAGGCGGAAACGATGAACGCGAAAATACCTTAAACCAATTATTGACTGAGATGGATGGTTTTGCAACCGATATCGGAGTGATTATTTTGGCTGCTACAAACCGTCCGGATATTTTGGACTCAGCATTGCTTCGCCCGGGACGTTTTGATCGTCAGATTTCAATTGACAAACCGGATTTGAATGGACGTGAAGAAATTTTCAAAGTACATTTAAAACCCTTAAAACTGAGTGATGATGTTGATCCTGCTAAGTTGGCTATTCAAACAGCGGGTTTTGCAGGCGCAGATATTGCCAATGTGTGTAACGAAGCCGCTTTGATAGCTGCCCGTAGAAACAAGGAAAAAGTAGAAATGCAAGACTTCCATGATGCGGTGGATCGTATCATTGGAGGATTAGAAAAGAAAAATAAAATCATTAGTCCTGAAGAAAAAGAAATCATTGCATACCACGAATCCGGACATGCCATTATGGGATGGTTCCTCGAAGGATTGGATCCATTGGTGAAAGTATCAATTGTACCGCGTGGAGTTGCTGCTTTAGGTTATGCGCAATACTTACCTAAAGACCAGTATTTGTATACCACCGAACAAATGAAAAACATGATGATGATGACCTTAGGTGGTCGCGTGGCAGAAGATATTGTATTCGGAAGGATCAGTACCGGTGCGCAAAACGACCTGGAGCGTATCACCAAAATGGCATATGCAATGGTGAGCATATATGGCATGAATGCTAAAGTTGGAAATGTATCTTTCTACGATCCTAACAACGAGTATGGATTCACAAAACCATACAGCGACAAAACTGCGGAGATGATTGATATTGAAGTACGCAACATGATTGACGAATGTTATGTTGACACCAAAAAGATGCTTTCTGAAAGACGTGATATGCTGGAAAAACTGTCGAAGTTATTGCTGGAAAAAGAGATTCTATTCCCACATGATTTGGAAGGAATCTTAGGCCCGCATCCTTTTAATAAAGTTGCTGAAATAGCACCTAACTTAAATGGAGTAGCTCAGGATGAAGTGATTCATGCCATTGAAGAACCGACCACGACTGAAGAAGACACTAAGATTGTTTAAGATAAATTGTTTCTAGAATAAGAAAGGCGTTGAGTGATCAACGCCTTTCTTGTTAAGATGCCTTCGGACAGTCCCTGCGGGACGCTCTGGCACCTTAATGAAGCCTCATTATTCATCTAAATTTCATAAAAAATATGCACGGTGGCTGAGCTCCGCGGAGCAGAATAGTCAGCCACCGGCCTATGGGAACTTAGGGAAGTTCTTAAAGTCAGGCTTACGTTTCTCTAGAAAAGAGTTCTTGCCTTCTTTTGCCTCATCACTCATATAATACAATAAGGTTGCATTACCTGCAAGCTCCTGAATACCTGCTTGCCCATCAAGCTCAGCATTGAATGATGATTTCAGCATGCGTAATGCAATCGGGCTTTTCTCCATGATTTTACGGCACCATTCAATGGTTGTATCTTCCAATACATCCAATGGAACAACCTTATTCACCAAGCCCATATCCAACGCTTCCTGTGCATTGTACTGGTCACACAAAAACCAGATCTCTCTTGCCTTTTTCTGACCCACTATACGTGCTAAATAACCTGCACCAAAACCACCATCAAAGCTTCCCACTTTCGGTCCTGTTTGCCCGAATTTTGCATTTTCGGCAGCAATGGTCAAATCGCAAATGACATGTAAAACATGTCCGCCACCAATGGCCCAGCCTGCTACCATTGCAATTACCGGTTTCGGAATTCTGCGAATCTGCATTTGCAAATCCAATACGTTCAAACGCGGCACACCATCGTTGCCAATGTATCCACCGTGTCCGCGCACACTTTGGTCACCACCACTGCAAAAAGCTTCTCCGCCTTCACCGGTTAATACAACGCAATACACGTTTTCGTCCTGACGAGCCAACTCCATCGCTTCACTCATTTCCTTTACGGTTAAGGGTGTAAATGCATTGTGCTTTTCAGGGCGGTTGATACTGATTTTGGCAATGCCATCTAAGAACGAATATTTGATTTCTTCATATTCTTTGATGGTTTTCCAAGGATGCTTTGATTCCATATATTTCTTATAGTTTTATCTTCTTAAACATGTCAAACACCAAAGCGTTTTGAGTGCGGTCAAATTTCAATTCAAGCACTGCTGCTTTATATGTATTGTCAAAAAAATTTCTGGTTTGTTTCCAATCATTTGGCGAGGCGCAAAAGTAATACTCCACATCTTTTTGCAAAGCAATTTGTTTGATAGACTGGTGATGAGGTGTGGTAAAATATTCCAGTTGCCCCTTGTGTTTAGGGGGACCGTCAATTAACTGAAAAATGCCTCCTCCTTCATTGTTAAACACAATGATCTTTAAATTATGAGGAAGAGTGTTCCACAATGCATTGATATCATACAAAAAGGCAATATCACCCGTGAGCAAATACGTTGGCCTGTTATTAACCTTAGCAGCACCCACTGCGGTTGAGGTACAACCATCAATACCACTCGTACCGCGATTGCCATTCATTATCCAACTTGGGTTTAGTGTTCCCAAATTACTGAGGTATCGAATGATCGAGCTGTTGCCCACCTGCACATTGGCTGCATCCGGAATATATTTCAGCACTTCGTTCATAGCATGCAATTCACTCCATGTATGATCTGAAACAAATTGTTCTGTATAATGGGCCACCACGGCATTCGCCACCAACCAGAAATGTTTGTAACGATTTGGGGTTGGGGTTTTGACCATTAATCCAAGTTGAAACAACAGCGATGCTGGATTCCCCTGAATATGTTTAGTTACATTTTTATAGGTATCAATACTATCCTCATTCACATTAAACCGAACGTGAGATACTGGTTTAATAGTCTGCAACCAGAGCTTGAGAGACTTTGATAATACAGGCCCTCCAAACGACAGGATACAATCCGGTTCCAGCTCCAACAATGTTTTGGCATCCGCCCGTTGAAGTAAATAGTCAAACTGTGCTGCTGTATTAAATTCGTATTCATTGGATAGAACATCGCATACAATCACCACATCATCATGATGCTGCAATTCTTGTAACGCTCCATTTAAAGAGCCGTCACAAGGCATCTGACCCACAAGTACCAGTTTGCGTTTACTCCGTTCCCAGACATCCGTTACCCATTTTTGTTCTGCTAAAGAAACCGGATTTGGACTTGCCTCCACTTTCGTAATTTTTGTTTTTAACGTGCGCTTTAAGGTTATTGGGTTTGGGTAGAGTGGTTCGCGTAGAGGAATATTTACATGCACCGGACCTTTTCCTTTATTCAAGGTTGCTGCAATTGCTTGCTGCATTATCTTCTTCGTTTCGGTAGTGTTTTCTTTGCCATGCATATAACAAGGCAATTCAAAGCTTTTTCGTACGTGTTTGCCATACACTTCCCGTTGCATAATCATTTGGCCATCCTGCTGGTTGAGTAATTCGGGCGGGCGGTCGGCAGTTAACACTAGCAAAGGAATTTTCTGGTAATAGGCTTCGGCTATGGCAGGAAAGAAGTTGAGCACTGCCGTACCGGATGTGCAAATAAGCACCACCGGTTCATTAAGCTGCTGTGCCATGCCTAAAGCCATATATGCCGCACTGCGTTCATCTACCACACTATGGCAGCTCATTCCGCTTTGGGTAAAAGCAAATACAAGAGGTGCTGAACGAGAGCCCGGACAAATAACAGCATGTTTAATACCTGCTGCTGCACAAGTTTGAGAAATAGTGTGTACGTGTTGTTGCATCATTGAAACGGCAAATATGGTGTTTTTAACCCCTTCACACACAATAAACACAACTAATATTTGTTGATATATATAGGATAAGAGCGTCTGTTGAAAATATAAATATTGACAGTTTGAAAAATGAATGCTTTTTCTATTTTTGACAGCTTGTTAATCCACCCTAACCGAAAGTAACGTAAAGATGAAGAAATATTTTAGTGTAGTTGCATTAGTACTTGCCGGAATTTTTGTATCGGCACAAACTCAGGATCCTAATTCTCCTGGTTTTGATTTTAATACAACTACAGATAGCACCGCCACTCCAAGTGATACACAAGAAGGAGACCAGACTGCTGAAACTGCCGTGGTAGTAAAACCTTACGAGCGTATTGTGTTGGCTATGGATACGCTAACAAACCTGATTACTTACACCGGTGTGGTAGAACAGGAAGAAAGCAGTTCTGACTCTTTATATATCCGTACCAAAAAATGGGCGATCAAAACCTTTAGTGAAAATGGGAAAAGTGAGCCCAAAGCGATGTATGAGTTAGATAAGAAAAACCAAAAGCTCATCATAAACGGATCGGTTCCCGCTTACTCGTATGCCAATAAATATGCAAAACAACCTAACGGTAAGTACTTGTTTAAAATGACCATCCTTATTAAAGAAGGACGTTACAAGTACTCCATTACAAACTTTGCACATGAAGCGATAAAACCAAATCAGGGATCACCTAACCGCAATTATTTCGAATATTACTATACCACTACAACCAATATAAAAGGTGTTGATTCAATATTACGTTATGCCGACAGGGACATTAACAAGATGATTGAGAGCTTCAAGAAAGCTTTGAAAGAAAAACCGGTGGTTGATGAAGACGAGTGGTAAGCCACTCATTTCTATTTTGCTTTAAAATAAAAATCGCCATTCTCATAGGCTATTGCCTCTGATGCGGTCATCTTTACCAAAGTACCTGTAGAAAGTTTAAAAGGGTGGTATCCAAAACGTGCAAACAGGTTCATAATACTTTCCCTATTCTCAGCAGATGATATTTCAATCTGAATAAGGGGTTTAAATTTGGCTATCAGGTTAGTGAAATGGGGCATCAAAAACACTTCATACCCTTCTACGTCACATTTCATAAAATCAACCCGTTGCAGCGAAACAAACAAGTCATCGGGCCTGCGCATGTTTACACTGTAAGTATGCATTCCGGTAACATCCTCATTCGGTTCAACCACGTGCGTCAATCCATGGCGAAATACTCCGTCAATAACGGGTGTGCCCATAGTAATGGTAGATGTTTCTCCTCCCAAAGCCACAGGATGTAAAGTAACATTGGTGCATTGAAATGCGCGCATATTCCGATTGAAGACCGACTGAAACAATTGAACCGGTTCAACGGCATGCACATGTCCATTATTGCCGCATAAACGGGAAAGCATTGTACTATAGTAACCTACATTGGCTCCAATATCAATGCAAATAAATCCGGGCTTGATAAGTTGCTCGAGGTAAAATAGTTCCGGATATTTTGCTTTCATCATTCCGCCTTTAATCATGCGGATATAAATACGACTTACTAAAGAAAGATACCTTTCGGTTCCAAGAGTTTTGAGTAATAGCGCACGCAGCTTTTTTTCCATTATTTTACTTCTTCATAATCTACGTACTCACCAAGGTTTTGTGCATTGCCACCAGTATTTTGCTTGTTGATTTTCGGATTTACAGTTACTGACCCTTCCTCTTTTTCAGAAGTTGTTTTAGTGTGATAGTGATGATGGGTATCAAATCTAAATACCTTGGTTTTAATGCTACTTCCCATCATACGACCAAATACCAGCCTGTATATTAGATAAATCAACAACAGATAAATCAAAAACTTAAACATACTAAATAAATTTAACGGAGGACAAAACTACATAAATAATTAATTTTTATGCAGCCTCATAAGGGTTTATTGTATCTAAGCTGTCATAGCAATATACAAAAGCTATTGTTTACATTCGCAACCACGATGACAGATGTATATGAAATGGATGAAACCACTAAAATGAAGTGGTATAAAATTGTGTTTGCACTTAAAAAGGATTTTGGCAAAAAACCCGATATGAATGGGTTTTTGTTTTTGATAGGGATGAGAGAGTTGGGGCAAACACGTGAATTTAGTAAAGATGAGAAGATGGACCTGATGCACATTGCAACTTGTGCGCTACTCACTTTGGAAGGATACTATGAATTGGAGAATTACGACAATGAAGGCTGGCCACATTACAAGCTGTTGAAGGAATTGCCCCATGCCGATTTATTGCAACAAGAAACGTTTCTACGGAAGCTTATTGTGAAATACTTTGAAATCAATGATTTGCTTGAAGAAGACGAGGCTTTGAAATAGCCCGCTTCTTTTATATTTTGCCTGATGATGATAAAAATAACCATACTCAACAAATTAACCTTGTATACGCTATTAACCCTTACAACATGGGTTATCAGTTCATTTACACCACCCAAACAGACTCCCGTAAAAGAGCAACTGGTTGAAATCACCACCCGGTATGGGAAGATGGTTGTTAAACTATACAATGAGACGCCTCTGCACCGCGATAACTTCGTTAAACTGGTAAAGGAGGGTTTTTACGACAGTTTATTATTTCACCGAGTAATCCCTTCTTTTATGATTCAGGGCGGTGACCCCAACTCCAAATATGCTCCAGCGGGTAAAGCTTTGGGAGATACGGAAGTACCTTATACAATACCTGCCGAATTCAACAAAAAATTGTACCATAAACGCGGAGCGCTGGCAGCGGCCCGTAATGAGAATCCTGAGAAAGTTTCAAGTGGTTGTCAGTTTTATATTGTTCAGGGAAGACCTTTTAAAATAGAAGAACTCTCCGCTTACGAAAATCAGGTTAACTATAACGAGAAGCGTGTGATGTTCAGCAAAATGCTGAAGTCGGATTCCATCAATGCCAAATTCAATGACTTTACCTTGAGGGGTGATAAAGAGGGACTTCATAAGTATATGCTTTCCTTGCAAACGGTGATTGATAAAGCATATGCACCAAATGAATTCAAATTCGGCCCCAACCAAATTATTGATTACTTGCAGATGGGTGGCGCTCCACATCTCGATGGAAACTACACAGTTTTTGGAGAAGTTGTTTCGGGGCTACGGGTATTGGATTCTATCGCAGCACAAAAAACAGATACACTTAACAGACCATTGGTTGATTTGCGCATGAAAATGAAGCTCCTGAAATGAGAATCGCTTTCTTTTGTTTCTTCCTGATATTCTTTTCTCTTACGCTCTCCTGTTTCGCACAGGAAGAAACGGTTGTGAGTGGAAGGGTGCTGGAAAAAGGAAAAGCCGAACCAATACCCTTTGTAAGCATCGGATTTAAAGGAACCAAAATTGGTGCAACCAGTGATTTTGAGGGAAACTTCACCATTCGCACTACTCTTCCTGTTGATAGTATTATTGTTTCGTATTTGGGTTATAAAACTGCCCGCATCAAAATTATACCCAAACAAAAACAACGTCTGACCATTGAACTTTCCGAACAAACGAATGACCTGCTCGAAGTGGTTGTTCGCCCGGGAGAAAACCCGGCATTGCGCATTATCAAAAGAGCACAAGAGCTGCGTGAACGTAATGACTCCAGAAATCTCGCTGCCTATGAGTACGACAATTATACCAAGATTGACGTATCAATGGACAATATTTCGGAGAAGATGCGCAACAACAAACTGTTCAGACCCATCAGGGATTTATTTGATACCGCTAATCAACTGAAAAATGAAGAAGGAAAATATATTCTTCCGGTGATGATTAGTGAAACGTATTCGCGTTTTTATCAAAACAACGAACCTTCCATTTCCAAAGAAATTATTAAAGCCAGCAGTATCACAGGGTTTGGTGTGGAGCAGGGAAGCTACATTATAGATATGCTGGGGGGAAGTTTGCTGCAACTTAATTTCAACCAAAACTGGTTGCGGTTACTTGGCAAAGATTTTATCTCTCCGATCGCTTCCGGAAGCAACTCCTATTACATTTATACTTTACTTGATTCAACTTTTATTGACGGCTTAAAATGTTATCAGATTCAATTGAATTTAAAACGAGAAGAGGATTTAGGCTTTATTGGAACCATGTGGATTACCGATTCAACCTATGCCATCAAACGTATACAAGTTGAGTTGTCTCCTTCTGCGAATATTAATTTTATTGACCGTCTTAAAGTACAACAGGAAATGATTCGCACAGGCAAAGGTGCATGGGTTCCTTACAAAACACGTTTGATTGTGGATGTTGCCGAGCTGAGTGCCAATACAAGCAGTTTCATTGCCAAAATGTACCGCACCAATACCAACTTTATTCTCAATCAGAAAAAACCACCTGAATTTTTTGATGTACAAATTGAACGGGATTATGAATCCACCGAAAGGGATTCTAACTATTGGGATACACTGCGTACCGAACCTTTTACCACTACCGAAAAACAAATGTTCACCATGATCGATTCGGTAAAAAATCTTCCTGCGGTTAAAACCTACCTTGATATTGTACGACTCGTGCTTGAAGGATACTACCGCAAAAACAAAGTGGATGTAGGTCCGTATTTATTGTTTATTGGATACAATGAAGTAGAACACTTGCGCTTACGATTGGGGCTACGCACTAACATGAGTTTTTCCAAACATTGGGTATTGCGACCCTATGTGGCGTATGGGGTCAAAGATGAAAAATTTAAATACGGGCTTGGTGTAGATTATGTACTCTCGCGGAAAAAATGGAGTATTATCAGTATCCAGTTTAAAAACGATTATGATATTTTAGGTGTAACGGATGGGAATCAAAACAGCACACTTCAGGTAAACAATGGAATGTCTAATCTCTTTGCGGCATTGAGTTTTGGAGCTCCCGGCACCCGCATTAACCGGACGATGGAAGTACAAACCAACTTCATCAAACAAATAAACAGAGACTGGACTTATAGGATAGGGTTGCAACGAACATACTTCGAACCCGTGGGAAGTTTTGTGTTTGCGTATGAAAAAAATCCACACCGCGGAGGATCCGGTGTACCTGAGTTAGCAGAAAGTTTCAGATACACGGCTGCTTCGTTTGAGTTACGCTATGCCTATAAAGAATTGATGGCAATTCGGGGAAGTCAGCGCATCCGAATGACGATGCCAAAGGCACCTGCATTTACCTTTTTGTATACACGCGGATTCAGAGGATTCTTAGGTGGCGATTTCAGCTATGATAAATTGCAACTCAACATGAGCCAACATCTCGCTACAGGGTTTTTAGGGAACGCTGATTTTAGCATTACGGTTGGTAAAGTATTCGGTCGCCTGCCGTATCCAATGTTGGATGTACCCCGGGGAAATCCAACCTTTATATATAGCGACAAGAATTACAGTCTCATGAATTTATACGAATTTGTGGCGGATGAGTATACTCAGTTTTCATACATTCAGCACTTCGAGGGTTTGTTTACCAACCGTGTTCCGTTACTGAAAAAATGGAAGCTGAGAAATTTTGCCGCAGTGAAAACAGCATACGGACATCTTACCCGTCAAAACAACTTGATTTTACCTGCTACCAATTCCGATGGACGATCATTGTCTCCGATATACTTTTTTGGAAATGATCCTTATGCCGAAATAGCTTATGGGTTTGAAAACATTTTCAAGTTTATCTCCATCAGCTCGGTGCACCGGCTTACCTATTTAGGTAATAAAGATGCCCGCAAATGGGGCCTCAATGTAGGAATCAGTATTGTCTTCTAAAGAATATACAAACAACAAGGAGTTATTTTATTACGGCTGGTGAACCTTTGTTTTCGTGTTGGACATTTCATTTACCACAGCTAACGCAACGCTCTGCAATGCGGGAAACACAGCGAACACAGAACAACTTCTGATACGTTTAACACTTATCAACTAATCGCGTATCCAACCAATTAGCACTCCTCGGTACTCTTTCTTCCTCTTCATTTTTTTGTCCCGATAGCTATCAGGATAGTGTACGAAAAAATTCTTTTGTTGCCTTAGTCTTCCATCATCGCTTCCCAGTATACCTTGCCATAGGATACAAATACTTCCTCTCCTGCTTTTATTTTTTTCAACGCCACAATATATGGTTTGTTTTTGATCACCTCATATCTGGCATTGTTTTTTAGGGCGGTAATTTTACTCGGCCCTCCTGCATCATTCGCATAACGACCCAATGCCCACAATGTATGCTGTGCATCTACACAATTACGATCGGTAATATGGAAGAAATACCCTCCTTTACCTTCCTGATTTTCATTTCTGCGCAGGCATTCCTTCCAGGTTACTTTTTCTCCTTCGTATTCACATACAATTTCACCTCTGGGAATATCCGTATCGGTAAACAGGCCTTTGCCTGCTTTGGGAAGTTTTGATTTTTTTACGTACAACATATAGTGCGCGAAGATGCATTATTTCACATTACCGAGTTCATGTTTTTTAGTGTTTATTTGTCGATAACAATCTTTGTTTTTGTACAATCAACACACACTATATGCAAATTGTATCCTATAATGTAAATGGTATCCGTTCAGCCATCAGCAAAGGTCTGTTAAACTGGATGGAAGAACGGAAGGCCGATGTATACTGCTTTCAGGAAACCAAGGCAGATAACTCGCAAATAGACCATGCACAATTTGATTTTTTCGGATATAAAAGCTTTTGGTTCTCGGCTCAGAAAAAAGGATACAGTGGTGTGGCTATCTTCACCAAGCAGACTCCGGATAATGTAGTTTATGGATTTGGCGACCCTTCGTTTGATGCGGAAGGGCGCATTGTACGTGCCGATTTTGGTGATACATCTGTTATAAGTGTATACATTCCCTCAGGTTCAAGTGGAGAAATACGACAAGCATACAAAATGATATGGCTCGATTATTTTTACAATTACATTAATCAGTTGAAGAAAGAAAAGAAGAAGCTCATTATTTGTGGTGATTACAATATCTGTCACAAACCTATTGATATCCATGATCCGGTGGGCAATAAAAACAGCTCCGGGTTTTTACCGGAAGAAAGAGAATGGTTAGGTAAATTTATGGATAATGGTTTTGTAGATACATTCCGGCAATTTCACCCTGAACCACATCAATACAGTTGGTGGACATTCCGAGCGGCAGCGCGTGAACGAAATAAAGGCTGGCGCATTGATTATTGCCTCACCACTCCCAATATTGAATTAAAAGATGCCGGTATTTTACAACAAGTAAAACACTCAGATCACTGTCCGGTATGGGTAGAAATCTAAAATATTCAATCTCGAAATTCGAAAAAACTGTTACTATTTAAATAGAAAAAAATTAAAAGGAGAACTCCTTCGTTTTATGATTTAATATTTTTACTCTTTATATTTTATTTCGAGATTAAATATTCCTTATCCCTTAAAACGGGGTGGTGCTTACGTATAACACTTTTTGTGCTTCGTCATACGATGTGTAATAGGATTTCAACGGGCGGGATGCCGGTTTTTGAATGGCCGTTCCTGTATTCAAATCAAACACTGATGCACAGCATGCCTGAAACCCTTTATTGTATTTTCCGCAATGCATTCCGGCATAGTTACTATCAACCGTGATTTGTGCGCACGCATCATTCGGGTTATAGGAGCATGTTCTGTCATATGCTGCAAATCCACCTTGTGGCAAATGATACACTACAGTACCCTTGTTGCCTTCCGGAATGTAGACATATCCCTGCGGTGCCAGTAAACCAATATATTGCGGAAGGTTTAAATTCAACTGCGTTTTGAACTGAACCGGGTTGAAAAAATCAGACGTGTCAGTACTTTTTTTGCAGCATACCAATACCACTGAAAGTGAAAACAGTACCAAAACATTGATGTATCTATTAATGTTATTCATGTAATCTATCAATAAACGAATACAGGGTATTATTCGTACGTGTAAAAGCCTCTTCCCGTTTTGCGTCCATAATGTCCGGCATCTACTTTTTGTTGCTGAATGCGACTCGGACGGAATTTTCCATCCTGATGAAACAGGTTGTAGATAGAAGATGTAACAGAAAAATTAGTATCTACTCCAATCAGATCCATTAAACGGAACGGTCCCATTTTAAACCCGCTGCTTTCCAGCAAGGCGTCAATGGTCGGAATATCTGCTACCTTTTCTTCGGCAATTTTCAAACCCTCCACATAATAATGACGTGCCACACGGTTCACAATAAATCCGGGTGCATCAGCCGCCATCACACATGTTTTATCCATTTGTTCAATCAACGTTTTACATTGTTGTGCAATGGCCGGATCCGTTTCCACACCCAAAATAATTTCCACCAGTTTCATAATCGGAGCCGGGTTGAAAAAGTGGATACCCAACACACGTTTAGGGTTAGGAATCTTAGCTGCAATCTGCGTTACAGGAATCGATGATGTATTGGTTGCTAAAATAGTATGATTGCCATTAATGTCGGCCAGTTTCAGAAATAGTTGTTGTTTGATATCCAACTTTTCAATGATCGCTTCAATAATTAAATCCGCTTTCAACTGTTCTACGTCCGAGGTAAACAAAATTCTTCCCAGAATGGCCGTTTTATCCGCTTCTGTAATTTTTGCTTTGGCAACAAGTCCACTTAACCCCTTTTCCAAACCCGCCTGTGCTTTATCCAACACCTGTAGATTCAAATCAAATAAAATGGTTTGATAACCTGCTTGCGCGGTTACCTGAGCGATCCCAGCTCCCATGGTTCCTGCTCCGGCAATGCCGATGGTAGATATCTGTTGCATGTAGACAAAGGTATGACTTTTTTGTTGGTCTGGAAGTTCCTCCTTCTTTCTCCCACAGCAAGTCACAGACTTGCAAATGTCTATTGTTTTAAGTTACAACTTCAAACGGCGAGTTCAAACAACAGCCCCTTGATCTGCGAAGGTTGTAACTTCGCAGATACTAAACATAGGCAATTTTTCAACTTGTCATCAGCGCAAGTCATAGACTTACATCCGCAAAATGTTTGAAGTTGCAAACTTTAAACAACCAAAGTCAAACAAAATGCTTCGTTCGTTTGCTCTTATTATGGAATTTATAGTGTAAATTTGTACTCTAAATCATCTTGCATATGATTACTGTAACTGAAAAAGCAAAAACAAGAATTAAAGACTTAAAAGTAGAGTCGAACTATACCGAAGACTACTTTTTACGTGTAGGCGTGGATAGCGGAGGGTGTTCAGGACTTTCATACAAGCTCGACTTCGATAATGAGGTAAAAACGGGTGATGAAGTAATGGAGTTTGATGGTGTTAAGGTAGTTACCGATAAAAGAAGTGTATTATACCTCTTCGGAACCGAATTGGACTTTACAGATGGGCTTAATGGAAAAGGCTTCGCTTTCAACAATCCGAATGCTACGCGTACGTGCAGTTGTGGCGAGAGTTTCGCGGTTTAAGGATTTTTTTTGTTGAAAACTTTGATTTTGAATTCCTAATCCTATATTTGCAGTCCTTTTTTAAAAGAATAATAGTAGAGCAATGGCAAACCATAAATCAGCAGAAAAAAGAATTCGCAGTACTGCAACCAAGCGTTTGAGAAACAGATACCAAGCGAAAAGTACACGTACAGTAGTTAAAACGCTTCGTTCAACAGACGATAAAGCCGAAGCTGAAACCCTTTTCAAAAAAGTTTCTTCAATGTTGGATAAACTTGCTAAGAAAAACGTTATTCACAAGAAAAAAGCTGCTAATCAAAAATCAAAATTGGCTAAAGTGGTTAACAAAATCGGAAAAGCTACAACTGAAGCTGCTCCTAAGAAAGCTGCCAAAAAAGCTGCTCCTAAAAAGGGTGCTGCTAAGAAATCAGCTAAAAAAGCATAGTTTTATTTTAGAGATATCATATTAAGTCCTGTTCCTAACGGAGCGGGACTTTTTTATTGCAATGCCTTGAGCAGCAATTCCAGGTATTCCTCCTGCGGAATCTCAATACCACCCAATGTTTGTAAATGATCGGTCATGTATTGGGTATCCAATAAATTCATCTTGCGCAGCTTCATCCATTCCACCAAATACACCAATGCTACTTTAGAGGCATCGCGCTCCAGGTGAAACATGCTCTCTCCAAAAAAAGCATTACCCATCGTCACACCATACAATCCACCTACCATATCGCCATTGGCATTGCGCACTTCAAAACTATGCGCATAACCAAGTTCGTGCAGCTCTGTGTATATTTCAATAATTTCTTCGCTGATCCAACGCTCTTTCCTGTTGGCACATAAACGCATCACCTTTTCAAATTCCCTGTCGATACTAATGGTATATTTTCCGGAACGCAACGTTTGCCTGAGTGACTTGCTGATTTTCAATCCATCCAATGGAATAATACCCCGCATGCGGGGTTCGTACCAATAAATTAAATCGTTATCGTCACTATCGGCCATGGGAAAAATGCCCATAGTGTATCCATGTAAAACCTGCTGTACGCTGAGCTGTGAAGCCATTAAATATCTGCAATATGTTTATTGGAAGGTGACTTGTACATAGCATCTTCCATCTCGTTGTAAAGCGTTTTAATGCGCAGGTATTCTTCTGAAGTATGGCTACTGCGTTTCAATTCACCCAGACCCTCAATTTTGGAAATTACAAAACCTATAGTGAGTTTGGAAATATCAATAGCCGGAGTAAAAACACCTTCCTTGGTGGCCGGGTCAATGGATTCTACAATTAGTCCCGCCCTGATAGAATGGTCGGCTACTGTGCGGCACATCGATGCGGGAATGTCCAGCTTTTGGGAGATCTCTCCCAGAGATGGTGCATTGTCTCCATTTTTAAACCGTTTCACTATTAAATGAATGATGTGTAAAACATACAACATCCGCTGCTCATGACTGATATGCAAGGTCTTTTTCTGCCCTTCAAAGTGTTTTACATTTTGAATAGAATACGAGATCTCCGCACCAATTAATACAATCGTCCAGCTAAAATAAAGCCAGGTGATAAACATTGGTATGGAGGCAAAACTTCCGTAAATGGCATTAGAACGCGAAACCCCGACCTGAAATTCAATATATCCCCACTGAAACAATTGGAAGGCTGTACCTGCAATAATACCTGCCGTGATAGCTGCTTTAATTTTAACGCGTGTATTAGGCATCACCATGTACACGAGAAAAAATAAGATCCAGGTGCTTAGAAACGGAACAAATTTGATGGAGATAATGATTAGTTGTTTCACTGTATTACCCAATACAGAGAGTGTTTCTGCCAGGTTTTGAATTTCCGTTGAAATAAAAATATTCACTGAACCCGTAAGAATGATTAACACCGGAGCCACCACCATAATGGATAAATAATCGGTGAATTTACGTGACCACGAGCGGGCCCTGTGCACATACCAGATTGAGTTGAAAGCATCTTCGATATTTCCCAACACCTGTACCACAGCCCAAATGAGCAACATAAAACCAAATCCGGCAACCCAACCACCACTGGTATTTTGGAGCATATTGTGCGAATAATTCATGAGGTTGTCACGCACTTCCGGTTGTCCATCAAATGCTTTGGCCAATTGTTCACTGATGTAGTTTTCCAACCCGAAACCTTGCGCAATACCAAATATCATGGCAATTACGGGAACGATGGAAAGTAATGTATAATAGGTAAGTGCAGATGAACGCAGAATCAGTTGTTTGTCGTTAAAATCTTTGACACCCAGTAAAATAATACGCACAATCTTAATGAACCACCGTTGCCAGCGCGGAAATTTTTCCAGCTTCACATGCCAGATATCATTGGCAAAAAACTCTTGTGTCTTTTTAACGGAATGCTTCATACGTGTTCGTTATGATTGCAAATGTAGCGATTAATAGAATTGCCACCATTTTTTATCAATGGCCACATACACTCCATCTTCACGTGTTTCGGTGGGGTAGGTTTGCACATAATCACCTTGAGTGCCCCGCCCTGTTTTAACATTATAGCGGTAACGATGTACGGGACAAATCAACATGGCATCTTCACAATAACCACCCATACCCAAACGCGCACCGGCATGCGGGCAGCGGTCCTCCAATGCAAAATATCCTTCCTCCGTGCGGGTTAAGCAGAGTTTTTTCCCTTCAACAACAATAGATCTTGCACTGTTTATGCGCTGTGGTTCGATACCGTGTTTGGCAAAATCGTACACCTTAAACCAACGTTGCATGTTATGGTTTGATCGGTGTTAAAATCAATTTCATCTGAATAGTTGTTTGATCCTGCTTGAGCAACAACACAAGAGTATCATCCTGCAGTTTTTCAACCGGTACTATTTTCTCCTTTTGTTCATTTCCTTTATCCGAGATAAACTTGATATTATCTCCTACCAATTGCCATTTGCCTTCAGCATTGGCGGCTGCATTGCCGGTAAGGTAGGTACCGTCATCCTTGAACTCATAAATATTTTTCATCATCACATCTTTGAGGATGATTTCGGTACGTTGTTGCAAGTTACCCTGCATGGTATCACTCTGAACGGTAGCTTCCTTTTCATTGATAAACACAACATCACTTACCTGCCAGCGTTTGCAGAGCATTCTCTCCTTTGCATTGTTGCAGGAAGCCAGCAAAAACAATGATCCTACAAGGGTTAAATAAAAAAACTTCATATGCCTTCCCGTAAAATTTGAGATAAATCTAACATAAAAATTTATTTTCGCGCACTATTCACTCTAAACCACTCATAATGAAAACCGTTGATTCTATAAATTTCGCAGGCAAACGTGCCCTTGTTCGTGTTGATTTTAATGTTCCACTCGATAAAACATCTCTAGAAATAACAGATGATGCACGCATACGTGCTGCAGTACCTACCATAAAAAAAATATTGGCGGATGGCGGATCGGTAGTATTGATGTCGCATCTTGGACGTCCACTTAAAAAATTGAATGAGGATGGAACCATTGACGTGAAAAAACATACGCTGCAACATGTAGTGGAGCGTGTGAGTGACTTAACAGGAACACATGTGTTGTTTGCTACTGATTGTATTGGTGATGATGCAAAAGCTAAAGCAAGCAATCTCAAAGCGGGTGAAATCTTATTGTTGGAAAACTTACGTTTTTACAAAGAAGAAGAAAAAGGTGATGTTGGCTTTGCTGAGAAATTAGCAGCCTATGGGGATGTATATGTAAACGATGCATTTGGAACCGCACACCGCGCACATGCAAGTACCGCTGTGATTGCACAGTTTTTCCCGCAAGCAAAATGTTTTGGGTATGTAATGGCACAAGAAGTTGCCAATGCCGAAAAACTCATGAACAACGCTGAGCGTCCGTTCACGGCCATCACAGGTGGAGCCAAAGTTTCCGATAAACTATTAATTCTGGAAAACCTCATCAATACCGTGGACAATCTGATTATTGGCGGAGGGATGGCGTATACCTTTTTGAAATCAATGGGGTACGAAATCGGTTCGTCTTTATGCGAAGATGATCGTTTGGAATTGTGCCAACAGTTGATGAAAAAAGCAGAGGATAAAGGTGTAAAGTTATTATTACCGATGGATTCTGTAGTTGCCGATGCTTTTAGCAACGATGCTAATCATAAAGTGTGCGACAATAAAATGATTGAAAAAGGATGGATGGGATTAGATATCGGACCGGTAGCAACCGCTGATTACAGTGCCGTTATCAAAAACTCTAAAACCATTCTATGGAACGGACCCATGGGTGTGTTTGAAATGAGCAATTACGAAAAAGGAACCAAAGGTGTTGCTGATGCAGTGGTAGAGGCCACAAAAAATGGAGCATTCAGCTTAATTGGTGGTGGCGACAGCGCTGCTGCAGTTGCAAAATTTGGTTACGAAAATGAAGTGAGTTATGTATCCACCGGTGGAGGTGCATTGTTAGAATATTTTGAAGGAAAAGAATTGCCGGGTATCAAAGCAATCAATGCATAAGTTTTTTCCAAAATCTACTCAACGACAAAACAATGCCTATGCAATTGCATGGGCATTGTTTATTTTATTTGCCTGCGGAGCACCCGGCTATACCTTTGAAGGCTTGCAACTCAAGCCTATTTTAGGCTACGACAAACCAATTCACGCCATATTGTTTGGTACACAAGCATATCTTCTCATTCGTGTGTTGAAAAACCAAACACCATTTACATTAATGATTACATATGCCTGTATAATAAGTGCTCTGTATGGTATAGTCATGGAAGTACTGCAAAAATTCTATTTCGAAGGGCGTGCTTATGACTACTACGATATGCTGGCCAATACATTTGGGTGTTTGGTGGTATGGTTCTGGTTCAAACGTAAACTTGTTAATCAAAATCAACGCTCCTGAATATTCCTTTTTTTACAAAAGAAGAATCTTTTAACAACGGAATCTGCTGACCAAAATAGTTGTTCAATACTACTCTAAAGGTATTAACCGGACTGATGCTATCATACAAAGCTTCATACTTCTGGTCGTAAAAATAAAAGGCATTCAGGTTTTTAAAATACTCTCCCTGTGTATAATACGTCTTCGGAATCTTTTTCCCTTTATACGTTTGGGCATTTCTAAATCCATGATCGCCCTCCACAATAATGATTTGTTTCTTTTTAGTTTCCTGTAATCTCAGGATAAACTTTTTGATGATTTTATTGGTGTACACCAATTGATCCAGATAGCTGTCGGTTCCCATCATCTCTTGCTTGGAAGTCATTCCAAAAACCGATTTAAGCGAACCGTCTTTATTAAAGATAAAGGGAGAATGAGGTAATAAAATATGAATATAAAAAAACTTAGGAGCAGTTGTATTATTTTTTTTATCCTCTTCTACATTGTGCAATACATCAATAATTCCCATTTGCTGGTAAGGCTTTAATTTAAACAGTTTATTGATGAGCAATTTGAAATCAACACGTTCGGTTAATGCATAACTAAGCATAGCCGACATGCCTAAGTCGCGCTCAATATCTACATATAATGAGGGCGCTTCTTCAAAATTAAAAATGGAGTAGTTGTAAATGGAATATCCTTCCTTCTTAAAAAACCGGAACAACGTATTGTTTTTCATTGCCGCACACACAGCAGGAAAGTCATTGGGATACATTAAGGCATTCCAATCTTTAAAATAGTTCATATTAAAGGTAGATGCAATTGAGAAGGCCGTAACGGCATAGTTACTCTTGGCTTTATCGGCAATGTAAAAACCACGGCCTCTTAAAAAAGTATCCAACTCATCATTGTCAAAATCGAAATTTTGCTTCAATGCCTGTGAGCTAGCATATTCATCGAAAACGATAAAATATACGTCCGGCTTTTGTTGAGTATATTCCTCCTTGGCCGGAGCCTGTATATTGGCTATCCTGGTGTCGTAGAATTTTACCTGAGATGCTTTTGTATTAGAGGAATGAAACAATACGATGCATAAATCAAATAGAGTAACAGCTGTTATAATAAGGTTGTTAATGTAGTTGACCTTTATTTTTCTCCTCAGACTCGTTCTTTTTACCCATATATGGACACTGAAAATAATAATTCCGATGATGGCTATCGTGAATCTTGGTTTTGATAACATTGGTATTATTCCGGCTAACACATCCTGCACATATCCAAAACAAAAAAATGATACCACAAACGCAAAACTCAGAATCGTTGCATTGTATACAGGTCCTGTGATAAACCATATGAGTACAAACAATATGAGAATGGATAAGTAGCTGTTGAATAAGAAGTACAATACATCTTGAAGTTTAATCCAATCAAAAACGTAATTGGCTCCATGAAAACAAATGAAGAGTGGAAACAATACCGTTCCTACCGGAAAGTATTTAAAAAGCCTGAAGAGCCACGCTTTCATTTCTTCTTAAATAAATACAATACTCTTTCTGTTCCAGCAATAGCAACTTCCTCCATGAGGTTGTAATACTGTTGAAAGGCCTCATGAAAATCTTTGGATGTATATTGTACAAAAACATCCTCTCTGTGTGCAAGCAATAATTGCACTTTCGGGTCGCTTTTGGGAACAAACTCTATGATAAGATCCTCTCCAAGTTGTGCACAAAACGCTGCTATTTTAGCAAACGGAACATTGCGACCAATGGCCAGGTGGTGCACCAAAGCAAGCGCAACTACAAGGTCTCTCGAAGCAAACCGTTCCATAAACGAACCTCTTTCTGTATTCATCCAACCTATTGCAGGCGTGGGATTGCTTAGATCAATCAACAATGGTAAGATGTTTTCAATCGTGTCGGTCTTGCATACCTGGTAAAGCTCATCTATGCAACTATGCTCCGAATCAACGGCTACTACATGTATTCCTTTGCTAGCCAGTAGTCGCGAAAAATGACCACTGTTTGAGCCTAAATCGATGGCAGAAGAATAGGAACGATTAGCAATGAACTGTTCAATAACCGAACTTTTTTCAACCACATATTCCTGATCGAGTACACCGGTTTGATAATATGCGCCCCATACTCCTTTATTGGTTTGAAGAGAAAGATTTGAAACGGTTTTTTCCAAATGGCTAAGCATTGCCTCCAATCGCTGTTTGGACAGTTCACGCACTTTAGTATTTGGTTTGCCTTGCGAAGCATTTCCCTGAAACCATGCCTGCAAATGAATATGCATGAGCAATCCTACATTAAAATACGAAGAGAAAGGAAGAGCTGTAGCCGTTTGTTTCATAGGTAATCCATGAATATGGGTTGTGAGTGCAGCATTGGCAGATCCATCACGATAGCTCATCAATGCAAGAGGTGCGAGAAAGGTCTCACAGAATTGACGATAAGCTACCCACGGTGTTCCTTCACGGTAACATTCAAAAGAAAGCGTGTCGATAAATACCGGTTTACCATTGTGAAACTGAATATTAAACGGAGTAGCATCCTTCAATATCATTTTAAAGGCAAGACTTTTTCGGGCGATTTTCAATGTGAGCAATGCTGCAGCCTTGAGTTGCGAAAAACTCCACTCGTAAGGATATGAAATATGCCGGACAGTTTGGGGTCGAATAATTTTATATGCATCCGCAATTGGGGTAGCAGAATTGATTTCGGTATGGGCAATTAACCAGTTTTGGTTAACCAACTCCTGGTACAAACCAGATGATAACAGATGATCGTAATGGTGCGAATAGCTATGATTAATCTGACGATAAACCATTCCATCTTGCATAAATACAAAACCGCTGGGGTCTTTAAACGAACTGTTGTGTGGTGTTATCTGTTGTCCTAAGCCTAGCGTATTCGAATCAGCCGGAAACATCATCGTTCTCTTTTCCCGGTTTCATAAAAATGGACCTTACCCTTCCCCAGATGGTCTTTATATAAAAACTCCCACCAATAACAGCGCCAATAATCATTTGAAACAGGTAACCTCCGTTGCCCGGATCAATATAACAGGTAATAAAATGTTGCATACAAATAGGGAGTTAAAATTTTCTTAAATCCGAAGTAAGATTAAAAAAATGTTAATGAGAAATACTAAATGTCATTTTAAGACTTTTTTAAGTATCTAATCAGCGAAACTACATCATTATGGAGTTAAAGAATTTGTGAAACACTATGCTAACATTGGATTTAAATACATTTTAGCTTTCAAGGTTTAAACCACATTAAAATTTTGTTCGGTTGTAGTTAGCAAGGTGCTATTTGCACAATCCCGATCTCTCCGTTACATTTGAACAAAACACAACAACCTGAAGCAGGCTTGCTTCGGTCTTTAATAAATGATTATGAAACTATTAGCTGGAAAAACTGCTCTTGTTACAGGAGCCACGCGTGGAATTGGAAAAGGTATTGCCTTGAAACTGGCAAATGCGGGAGCCAATATTGCCTTCACCTTTGTAAGCTCTTTAGAAAAAGCGAAATTGTTTGAAACAGAACTTGCTGCCTTGGGTGTAAAAGCAAAAGGGTACCAAAGCAATGCTGCCGAATTTAGCGAAGCCGAAAAATTGATTGAGGATATTGTGAAAGAATTTGGCGCTGTAGATGTGGTGGTAAACAATGCAGGAATC
>JAZKGH010000188.1:0-4058 GCA_040386055.1 Bacteroidota bacterium | reverse complement strand
TGATTTACAATGCGGCTGATGGTTCGGGCAATATTGCTCCAACCTATTATGTAACAGTGGTTGTGAAAGATCTTGTTCCGCCTAGCATCAAATTGGTAGGTGATAATCCATTGACTGTTGATGTATATACCACATTCAACGATCCCGGAGTTCAAACAAGTGATAACTACTATCCGAATGTAACCACCGT
Source organism: Bacteroidota bacterium (assembly GCA_040386055.1). GTDB lineage: Bacteria > Bacteroidota > Bacteroidia > UKL13-3 > UKL13-3 > UKL13-3. Next base: position 3,868 of record JAZKGH010000188.1, on the reverse strand, counting down.
GAGAACAGGTTTACCTTCGATGAGTACATTAGGAGACTATACAGTAACCTATACAGCAACCGATGGAGCAGGTAACACTTCAACAGTAACCCGATTGGTAAAAGTGGTGGACCGTATCGCTCCTGAGATTCAACTGTTGGGTAAGAACCCTATTATATTATGTCGATTCGGTACATATATAGAATCCGGTGTGAAGGTTAAAGACAACTACTATTCTGATTCAACGCTGCAGAGTATATTGGTTACCGATAAGTCGAAGCTAGATGTTTCCAGACCTGGATTGTACTATGTTATTTATACTGTAACAGATCCGTCTAATAATGTAGCTGAACCAGCGAAACGTCTTATTCAGGTGATTGAGAACGGACCTTGTGCAACAGGTATTCAGGAGCTCAGCAACAATAGTAATATATCTGTTTACCCTAATCCGAATAAAGGAATATTTACTATTGCCAACAAAACCCAAAGCAATATTGTAGCTGTTCGCGTGATGGATATTATAGGAAAAACTGTTTATAGCCAAACGACCCAATCCAATGAAGTGGAAGTTGATTTGACTTCAATGAACAAAGGAATGTATATGGTCGTTATAAAAGACGAAAATGGGAATGAATTCTCGAGCAAGGTAGTGGTGGAATAACTATTAATTGTATACCCGCCCAAAAGGTTACACCATTTAGTTGGTGTAACCTTTTTTGTTTATACCGGTAAATTTGTTCCTCATTGGAGTAAGCATGTCATAAAAGCATCATAATTTAGAGAGTAAGGGATTTTAACCCACAACCGACAAATCTCCAATATGAGAAATAGACTCACGCAGATCCTGAAGGTGTTAATTATTTTTTTTATATAAAATATTGATTTATAGTATTTTATGTCCTATAGTTTATTTTGTCAACACCAAGTATACCCTATATAGATTTACTTAAATACTCTTAAAGTATTGAGGTCCCAAGTGACAGGATTGCATAACGGATTGATTTATTGGTTAAATTATTTAACTTCGTTTTAATATGTATTAGCAATTAATAATGAATTTATCTATTTAATTAATACACATTAATAACTGATTAACCAAAATTTCATTATGAAACACCTTTCAATCACCGCTTTTCTTTCCCTTTTTCTAGTTTATTCTTTTGAATCTACAGCGCAACATGTTGAATCGGCTCTTGGAAAACCTTGGAGTACGATGCAAAAAAAGGAAATACAAAATTTGCGCTATCGTAATGCCAAACATTTTACGATGGATAATGGCCAACAAAAGGCATATGTTTCAATAGGTTCTCTTCATTATCTCGAGAATGGTAGTTGGGAGGATATCGATTTAACCATCAGTAAGGAAAATGGTGTTGAGTATGCATTTAGCAACAAAACCAATACATTCAAAACGTATTATCCCAAATTGGTTTCAGGAAATGCGCATATTATGACGGTTCTTGGAAACGCAAACATCAGGGAGAAAATAGTAAGTGTTGCATTTGAAGACAATCAGCATCAAAACATAGGGGAGATTGCCACCGGATTAACCAATCCTGTTGTTTCAGGGAATAGCATTGAATATGCAACTACTCAAAGCATGGTTAAGGTAAAGTATTCACAGCAAACGGATGCCAGAAAGTTAGATGTTATTCTTCAAAACCGTTCGGTGATTGATAATGCCCCCGTTAATGCTAAATTTATTGCACTCACCGAGGAGATCATCATTCCGGATACATGGACTGTTCGAGAGTCAAAAGAAGGTTTAGACCTATATGATGGAAATGAATGGATGGTAAATATCCCTAAGCCATTCTCTATAGAAACCTATGATAAGGACAAGACCTATCAAACGGATGGAGCATTGGTAAATACGGCAAACTACTCTTATCGTTTAGAAGGAAATAAGCTTGTGCTTACATCTTTCTTTGATTTAAATTGGCTAAAAGCAGAGGATAGGAACTATCCGGTATCTCTGGATCCTACTCTTAATTTTTATCCTCAAAATGTTGCGCGTGCAACAGGATATATGACAACTGCAACAGGTACTCCCACCAGTGGAATGTTACGAGTAGCCGGAGTAAACAATGTTGCTTATGCCCGCTTTGAACTTACCTCCTTAGCATCACTGGGTTCATTAACAGTTACGGATGCCAAATACTGGGGCAATCATTACACTACAGCGGGTGTTGATAAAATAACTACCATTAGAGGATTGGATAATGTTGACCCGATCACAGGAACCCCGGCAACTATTTTCTCGAAAATAACAACCGGTACGTTATACAGCAATACCTATGTTTTTGGTAGTTCTCCTTTAGGCTGGAGACAAGGTGTTTTAAGTCAACCTGCATATACAGATATTGTTACTTCCATCACGCAGGGATGGTTTGCTATTGGATTTAGTCTGTTATCGGGTAATACCACATTCATGTATCAATATGGTTACAATGCACCATTGGCTGCTAATATACCTTATTTGGAAGTTGATTACATTACAGGTGTTCCAACCAACATACCACCTATTGCAAGTTATGCTTACACCAAAATTCCTCAAGATACGGTTTGGGTGGGTAGTCCGCGTACGATTGTAAACACCAGTACCGGAGCAGATAAAAGCTACTGGGATATTATCGGTTATAATGCCGTAACAAAAAATGGTGCGTATGCAGCTCATCCTGAAACGCGCACTCCCAAAAACTCTGATGGAATCGTTGATAATTTTATTGATACCATTAACAATGTTGTAAACTTCAGATACACTTTTATGAATAGAGGTTATTACCGCGTAAAGGTAACAGCACTCAATAAATTTGGAAGTGACACGTATATAGATACTGTTTTTGTAGACACACCGGCCACCACACCGCACGCAGATTTTTTTGCAGACAGACGCACAGTGGGTGTATATGATTTTGCCAACATGTTTGATTTAACGACCAATGGTCCTGTGAGCTGGTTCTGGTATTTGAAACCGGGTTACTATAATCCGTTAGCCCCTTTCTATAATAGTTTCTCACCAAGTGCAGGCTCTCAAAATCCTATCCTGAATGCCAATGAAGGAGGGGTGTTTGATGTGTGTTTAGTTGCCACAAATTACCGCGGAGCAGATACGATGTGTAAACCGGGGTATATGAAAATAATTTCAGGTTACGAAGTATGTAAAGGAACGTCAACTGCTAAGGATACCATTGCCCGAGAGAATGAAGGATCAGCCAAACTGTATACAGTAGGAGGCAAGTATGTTCCAAATTTGATCGGAACATGTTCAAAAGGATTTACGATTGCAACGTGTTCGGATACGGCAATCTTGTATCTGGATCGTTTCAGGATGCGTGTAGGAACTCCATCGGATAGTTTATTGATCCGTTCGGGAAGTTCAACAGGTCCTATTATTGCCCGCATGGGTGGTAATGTTCTTCCTGCAGCATTCAGTACCATTAAAGTACCGGGAGGTATTGCTTATTTGCAAACGATTATTGCAAACCCAACCAGTGCCACTCCGGCAGGAGACAGTGGATATGTGGTAAGATGGAATGCCGCACCTGCAACGTATCCAAAACCAACAGCAGCATTCAATATGCCTGATACCGTTTATGATGGATACACTGTTCAATTTGTAAATACCTCAACAGGCAAGAACTTCAGCTATGCATGGGATACCAATGGTGATAATGTGTATGGTATCGACAACCCTTCATCGGGAGTAGATTCCATTACTAAAAATCCAACCAGAACCTTTTCAGTATTTGCACCTTATACAGCTAATATCTGCTTGAGAACATACAACTGTGTGGGCTCTGATACCTTCTGCAAAATGATTCAGTTTTTGCCGGTAGCTGCAGTACCATCTGCTGATTTTAGTGTAAACAGATTAAGCGGATTTACA
>JAZKGH010000187.1:4705-10882 GCA_040386055.1 Bacteroidota bacterium | reverse complement strand
CAACCTTGTATGGACCATCACCAATCAACTTGGGAATGTTACCTACTTCACCACAACACTTTCCTCCTCTTCAAATCTGGTAGTGAATTGGACTTATGGTCCCGGAAATTTTCTAATCAATGCAAAAGATACAACAGGAAATTATTGTAACAGTCCGCAACAAATAAGTCTGAAGGTGAATCCGCTTCCTGTGAAACCGGATTCAATTTCGGGACCCGATCCTGTTTGTCCGGGTGTTCCTTATACCTATCTCGCTTTCCAAACCTCTTCCAACCTCTCCGTGATGTGGTCCGTTCAAAACGGGATTCCGGTAAGTGCAGCAGGAAATACGGTGAGTGTAATATGGGATGCAACGGGGCCTTATATACTCAAAGCCGTGCAGGTAGACCCTATCACAGGATGTGCGTCAGATACATTGAGAGATACCATTCAAAGCATACTGCCATTGACTGCATCACCTATTCTTGGTGATACTTCTGCATGTGCAAACAATAACTCTACACATTATCTGAATGTAACAGGAGATGATTTTACGTGGTCGATCTCACCAACCATTGCAGGTAGTGTAGTCACCGGCCAGCATACTTCAACTATTTCCATCTTATGGAATAATTATTCGGGACCTGCAACCATCAGTGTTATCCGAAAAGTGTGTGGACAAACCATTACGAGCAATAAAACCATTCTCATCAGTATGCCCCCTGTGCCGGTAATATCAGCACCACCTACGATATGTGCAGGTGTTGGTGCAAGCATGAGTGCATCACCTGCCGCATTAAGTTACAGTTGGAATTTTGGCGATGGCTTCACTTCAACAGCAGCCAGTCCGACACATGCATATCAGTCGGCCGGGAATTTTATTATAACACTTACGGTTACGTATGGAGGAAATTGTGTGGGAACAGCAACCACCACCAAATCCATCATGATCAACCCAAAACCGAATATTACAATTTCTACTCCTGATCCAAATCTTTTCTGCGGACCGGTTGGTACGGTGAACATGTTTGTTGCAGGCCCGGTTTCAGGTGTAACGTATAACTGGTACAAATCTCCTTCAACGCTAATTACAGGAGGAACAAATTACAGCACCAATGTTATAGGTTCCTATTATGTAATTGGGGTCAATGGTTTTGGTTGTGCCGATACCAGTAATGTTATTCCTATCGATACGGTGTGCGATACGTGTTCTGCAAACCCTTTATACAGTGTTGATTTTATCCGCACACGTTTGGGTTGCAACAAGGATACGTTTAACGGAACGTTTACTCCCGGTGCTATTAATCCAAGATGGAATTTTGATGATCCTTTCAGCGGATCCAATACCGCAACGGGAGTGAATAGTTCACATACTTTTTCAGAACCGGGTTATTACAGAGTAATGTTTTGCGTAGATGTTCCGAATGTTTCGGGAACAGGCTTCTGCAAAATCTGCAAAATGCGTGTGGATACGATCGAATACGTTCCTGATTTTTATGATTCACTGTATTGCGTTTCGGGTATCGATTCGGTGAAAATAAAATTCATCAACAATACCAAACGCCTTTCCACCCTTCCTGTCCCTTCTTATAGTTGGTTGGTGAATCCGGGAGGGTATACAAGTACTTTAGCTAATCCGTTGTTCTCCCTTCCGCAGGGAACATATACTGTTTCATTAACAGTAGCCGGAACATGTGTGATCACTAAAACAGTTGTTGTACCTGGATTTCCTAATGCCTCTTTCACCGCCAATGATTCTATTTGTGTGCAGGCAGGAATTCTTTTCAGCAATACAAGCAGCGGTAGTTATACGCAATCGTTATGGAATTTTGGTGACGGAGCTTCATCACTTGTCAACTCTCCTACACGCGTGTATGCAACAGCCGGACTTTTCCTCGCTACGTTAAAAATTACGAATGCATTCGGCTGTGTCGATTCTACATTTAAAGCGGTACGTGTGCTTCCGAATACATTGGGTGGAACCATTTCACTTCTGGGAGATTCTGTATTGTGTGAAGGTGATAGTGTAAAACTCACGATAAATGCAACGGGAGGATATCCGGCATACAGTTACCTCTGGTCTACCATTCAAACCACACCTAGTATCTATGCAAAATATACGGGAGCATATTATGTAGATATTACGGATTCAAAATCATGTTTCTTTAAAACACCTTCTAAAAATATTCTGGTGAATCCTGTACCTCGTCCGGAGATTAGTGGCAAAGAACATCTCTGCCTCAGTAACCAGCAAGTGTTTGCCGTAAATTACCCTGCAGCAGGATTTAACATAACATGGAAACTGGATACAACCGTTCAACCGGGTTCGTCTACACAATTTAATTTCTTCGCATCCTTCCCTACTATTGGCAACCATACACTTTATGTAACAGTGGTTTCGGCCGATGGCTGTGTGGGCAAAGATAGTTTCAATTTCAGTGTACATCCATTACCCAATGCCGGTATACTCAGTTCGGGAGCTTTATGCGAAGGACAAATGAACTTGCTGGTGGGCGTAACAACTTCAACCAATGTGATGAACACATATTGGAATACCGGTCTCTTAAATGATACGCTGTACACAAGTGTTCCCGGAACGTATACCTATACCGTTGTGGATAGTTTCGCCTGTAAGGCCACTGCCACTAAAGCCGTGAATCCGTTGCCGGATTTCTGCGGAATGGTTACAGGTTGTTACGAGATCTGCGACACGATCAAACAGCTTGTTTGGTTTGCACCTCCGGGCTATGCATCGTATCAATGGTATTATAATGGTAATCCAATTGCCGGTGCAATATCCGATACCATTCATATTCCGCTTTACCAGGCAGGAAACTACCAGGTATTGGTTACTACGAATATGGGTTGTAAGAAATTATCCGATCCGATCGAGCTCACCTTTGTAAGTTGCCAGAAATGTGCTTTCCGAATTAAGCCTGATATTCATTGTGGACCTGTTAACAGTGCAGGACATCAGACGTACAACATTACGATGGGTATAAACAATACCCTGGGTGCCGGAGCGGGTATCAGCGTTACTTCTCCTTCAGGATCTGTAAGTGGATTATCACCTACCATACTCGTTGCCGGAAACAATACCGTTTCCTTCACCTTTACGGATCTTCCTCCAATGGATAGTATTGCATGCCTTACTATCATTATCTTTAATGGTAACTCGAAATGCGATACCACTATTTGTATCAAATTGCCGCCATGTAAAGGCAAGTGTGAGAAAAAAGTAAAAGTAACGAAAATAGAATGTGCGGGATATGATGCGTTAGGCAACCCGATGTATTCTTTCTGTGCGGATGTTACATGGGGAGGAAGTACTGGATCAACTCTTACCATGAGTACACCAACAGGTAACTTCTCTCCGAATCCGGTAACGATCAGCAATGGCTTCCAGTCACTCTGCTTTTCGTATATCGACTTCCCACCATATTCCGGTTTCTCTACCTTCTATTTCAACTTCTATGATCCTGCAACGGGACTTAACTGCGTGGATTCTGTGAAGAGAGATTACAAACCTTGCAAAGACACCTGTAGCATCAGTGTGTATGGTTTGTGTGCACATTGCGAATTCAAAGAACATGGTGTTACCACTTATTCAATTGAACTCACCGTGCTCAATCCATTCAGCAGTGGAACTGTAAGTGTATTGCCCATCAGTGCGGGCGTATTTGGAGCCATCACACCTAACCCTATCGGATCAGGCATGCAAACATTTAATATACTGTTCACTGATAGTTTACCGGTAGATTCTATCATTTGTTTCCGCGTATTACTGAGCGATGGATTTGGTAAGACCTGTTGGGAAGATGTATGTGTGTACCTGCCTCCATGCGAGCATACAGGATTGGATGTGACTATGGCTGAGAAAGTACGCATTGCTATCGCACCGAACCCGGCAAGCGACAACTTTAAAGTGTACTATACTGTTCCGTATATCAATGAAGCATTCTCTATTGAGATTACAGATGTTTCAGGCAAGCTCATTCAGCATACCGACCTCAAAAACAGAAATGGTGTTCAGGAGTTTAATGACCTGCAGATGAGTGAAGGTGTGTACTTCGTAAACATTAAAACACCAACAAGAGTATTAGGTTACCAGCGAATGGTGATTATTAAACAGTAAATTTTTAAAAGGTGATTATTAAACAGTAAATTTTTAAAAGGTTATTTTAAAAAGGGTTGCTTCCATTTGGAGGCACCCCTTTTTATTTAGATTGAAAAAACAAACCATATCAATAACTTAATATATTAATTATCAAAATCATGAAAGCGTACAATTTATTAGCAATCATCACCTCGGCAATAGCCGGATTTGCACTCGATTTTGTTTGGTTCACACTATTGTTTCGAACTGCATATATAGAAGATCTGGAGAGAACCAAAGAGCAGCTTGACAAGGGGCCGAGTCTGTTACCCTCATTCATTATTCAATTAGCAGGAAATTTAGTAATGGCATTCGTTTTAGCCTGGCTAATCAACAAATTGAACTATCAAAGAATAGCTCAAAGTCTTCAACTATGCCTGCTGGTATGGATTGGATTTGTGGTGGCCATCATTGGTCCTATGTATGCCTTCCAGGCTTTTTCCTTCAGGTTCTTTTTGATTATCACAGTTGGTTACCTGATCCCGATTTTGCTATCAGGAATTATCTTAACGGTTTGGAAGAAATAAAAATTATTTCAATCCTACATAAAGCAGCACCACCGGTAACGTTACGGTAATAAACATCGTGATTTTTTGAAAATCTAATTTACTCATGCTCACCAGATCATTCGAACATTCGATACAAGACTCTATATTAACCAGCACATCGTTCTTGTTGTAAGCAACGGCTAATTGCATATGTTTACCAAGGGCCTTTCTTCCGTTAACAGGTGTGGTATAAAGGGATAAGGTTCTCCTATCCACTACTCGATATACATAAATAAAAACATTCATGCTATCATTTACCCGTTTAACGTTATAGGGTTGAATGCCTAATTCTTTTTCAACCTCACCTTTGGTCATGCCCACTTTTAATTTCATCACTTGCTCAAGTGAGGTGTATTTAGGTGATTGCACAATACAAGAAGTAACTAAAAAACCTATTAGTATCAGAATGATCCATTGCATTTTCATCTTGCAATGATAGCAACTTCAATACTTGTTTCACAATTCAGTACACAATTTTCCGTATTCAAATTTTCAAGCATCAAGCTTTCTGATAAGCTAAATAATCCGCATCAATGAATCATGCAACTCTTTTCCGGAATGATATAACAAACCCTGAATAAGGTATACCTACTTTTCCAATATAGAATATTCTGTTCGGGGAATCTTTTTTGATTTGTTAGATTGGCACAACGGACATCAGGAACATAAGTATTTTCCAATCTTCTATTTATGACCAACGAAAGGGTAGGCGAGCCTGTTTTCCGTTAATCAATAATAGATTCCCCTGAACATTTTCAGCAGCGTAAGAACGCAACAACCTTTCGATACTTTTTTGCCAAACAAAGCCGGTACAGATATTCGATCTCATTTCACTTTACCTGTAATCTGTGAATCATACAAATCCCTTACTGAATTGTGTAAGATCCCGGAACGTTAGATGTACTACCTCCGTAGGAACAAATAACACCCACATGAACAAATCCATTCCACTATACGTATATGGTACTATAATCATTCTGGAAGGTATCTTTTTCTTCTGTTCGCTGAACTATACTTTCCATACCATAAAATTCACGCTCGGATTTGGCTTACTCATGGGAGCTATCTTTGCATTTCTCACAGCCTTAACGCGTCAAAGAAGACAAGTTCAGTTTGCCTATCATGAAATGCATGCACTGGCAATGATGGCATACGGCATATCGGTGCTCATGGTTTGTACCTCCTTAGAAATGGTACTTCACGCAACTGCTTATCTGTTTTTTTTCAGTGCCTTTTCAGAAATTATTTTTTGCAGCTGGCTGTTTAACCTGGGGCAAACTGTTGCGTACAAAATTCTTTTTGTTCGCATAACACTCGGATTGCTTACCGGTTTAGGTACGGTTATATCCATGAATTATACAGATACTAACATCCCTCTTTCCATAGCAGTATTCTCAGTACTCTTTATTCTCGTTGGTTTAAATGTTATACTCTATGTTCCGGTAATGAAAAGAAGAGAATTGAGTGAATTGTAATAAATTTGTATCCGGAGAT
>JAZKGH010000187.1:0-4677 GCA_040386055.1 Bacteroidota bacterium | reverse complement strand
GTCAACACTCAAGGGTTGTATAATATAAAACCGAGAAGTAACTATGAATATTCAATACCCGCCAACGGATCCTCATACCTTTTCCGTAGAAGAAATGTTACAGGCATTTCAAACAGATGCAGCAGCAGGAATAAACCAATCTGAAGCCGAGAAGCGGTCACAGGAATTTGGCCCTAATGTATATCAAACTCAAAAGCAGAAAAGTATTTTACTGATGTTGCTGCTGCAATTCAAAAGTCCGATAGTTTATTTATTGTTTTTTGCTGTAGCCGTTACCCTTTACTTTCAAAATACTATTGAAGCCATTGCCATTCTGATGGTAATCCTTATAAATGCCATCATTGGATTTCTGATGGAATTGCAGGCACGCAAGTCAATGAATGCCCTGAAAGAAATGGACGTTACCGTTTCAAAAGTTATTCGTGACGGCAACATTCAGGAAATCGCATCTGAAAAGATTGTTCCGGGAGATCTTATATCTCTTGAGGCAGGTGATATCGTTCCTGCTGATGGGCGTCTGATCGAATCCAACCAGTTGCAATGCGATGAATCTTCTCTTACCGGAGAATCTCTTCCAACGGAAAAAAATATAGAAAAACTTCCAAAAGAAACCGCACTTGGCGATCAATTGAACATGGTATTTAAAGGTACCTCCGTAATCAATGGCAATGGAAAGGCAGTAATTACCGGCATTGCGCAACATACCCAATTAGGGACCATCACATCACTGGTAGAAAGTGCTGAAGAAAAAGAAACACCACTCGATCAAAAAATACATGTTCTCAGCAAAAAACTAATCTGGATAACACTGGGAATGACAGCCGTATTTGCCATCACCGGATTTGTTCAGGGCAAAGATTGGGTATTGATCTTAGAAACTTCCATTGCATTGGCTGTGGCAGCTTTCCCCGAAGGGTTACCCATTGTATCAACTGTGGCTTTGGCTTATGGAATGTTATTGATGGCCAAACGAAATGCTATCGTTAAAAAACTATCGGCAGTAGAGACATTAGGAAGCACCAATGTGATACTAACCGATAAGACCGGAACCCTAACAGAGAACAAAATATATGTAGACACTTTTACTTTTCCGGAAGAAAAATTAAACGTTTCGATTAAGGATAATGTACTGAGTTTCGATAACGGTAATGTTGCAAAAAGTGAAGAAGCATTCCAGCTGGTGAGATTAATAGGTGTATTGTGTAATAATGCTGCTCCCAAAAATGATGATGACAAAACGGAACTATTGGGCGACCCCATTGAAATTGCACTTATTCACCTCGCCAACGCATCAGGTTCCGATGTAGCAGAGCTGAAAACACAATACGAAAGAATTGGTGAGATCCCCTTTAATTCTGATACCAAGATCATGGGCACACTACACAAAAATGGAGGCGAGCACTTTGTTGCAGCAAAAGGTTCTGTAGAACATTTATTGGAAAAATGCAGCCAGATGCAATCGAGAGCAACTACAAAAGAATTGGACGAAAGCGAAAGAAAAAAAATACTGCAGGAATCGGAACAAATGGCCGCAGATGGATTGCGTGTATTAGCATTTGGCTATAGAAAGGAAGCTAACATAAATAAGGAGGATTATTTGAATTCACTTGTATACGTAGCCATGATTGGCTTCCTCGATCCTCCCCGCCTCGATATTAAAGACGCCATACTTTCCTGCAGAAAAGCCGGAATAAAGATTGTGATGATTACCGGTGATCATCCGTTAACCGCTCTTAATATTGCTAAACAAGTAGGACTGGTAGATGAGGCCGAGCAACATTCCATTACCGGAATGGATATGCCTTCCATGGAATCCATTTCGGATGAATGGAACAAAAAAATTCTGGACACAGCCGTATTTGCACGCACAACACCTAAACAAAAATTGGAGATTGTAGATGTGTACCAAAAGGCCGGCAATATTGTAGCCATGACGGGTGATGGTGTAAATGACGCCCCGGCACTTAAACAAGCAGACATTGGCATTGCCATGGGATTACGGGGCTCGCAGGTAGCCAAAGAATCGGCCAGCATAGTGTTAAAGGATGATTCGTTTACATCGATTGCGCAAGCAGTATCTCACGGAAGAGAGATCTTTCAGAACATCCAAAACTTCGTAATCTACCTTGTATCCTGTAATCTGAGCGAAATACTTATTGTAACTACATTAGGTTTTATTGCTCCTGCTGCGACACTACTTCCTTTGCAAATCCTGTTCTTAAACATGGTAACAGATGTCTTTCCTGCACTGGCTCTTGGTTTGGGTAAAGGAGACATAACGGTTATGGACAAACCTCCCAGAGACCCTAAAAGTCTTCTGGTATCAAACAAGAATTGGATAACTATTTTTTTATATGCTTCAGCTATGACCGTTGCGGTTATTGCTGCCATTATGTATTGCAAATACTTCATTTCTGCAGATAGCATTATTGCAAACAATGTGGCGTTTATTACACTTGCCTTTGCTCAGCTCTTTCATGTATTCAATATGTCATCCGCACAATCACCTTTATGGGTGAATGAAATAACTAAAAATAAATTTATCTGGATTGCCTTTTTGCTTTGCACCGTTCTGATGGTGTTGGTGTATGCTATCCCTCAAATGCGTTTAGTACTGAACCTGGAAATGCTGTCGGTTAAGGTTTGGTCGGTATCAATAGTAGCGGGTTTGATTCCACTGGTATTAGTTCAGGGATATAAAATTATGGGTAAGATGAGGTCAACAACCTAAATCCCATAGATAGTATCAAATGATACTATCATAAAAACCATTTATCCCCTTCTCTCACAAAAAAGGCTTAAAACGAACAATCGCTTTAAGCCTTTTTCTTTTATACATTCGGGTACATTCATCACACTTCTCTCATACAATCCTTCGGATCACTCGAAGTGACTATTATCCTTATTCTTTATCTAAGAATGGATAACGGTAATCTGTTGGTGCTGCAAAGGTTTCCTTTATGGTTCGCATCGAAGTCCAGCGCAACAGGTTTACCATCGCTCCTGCTTTATCATTGGTACCACTTGCACGTGCACCACCGAAAGGTTGTTGTCCTACTACCGCACCTGTTGGTTTGTCGTTGATGTAGAAATTACCCGCAGCATTGCGCAGTTTTTTAGTTGCCAACTCAATTGCGTATCTGTCTTCTGCAATAATAGAACCCGTTAAAGCGTACTCTGAAGTTGAATCTACCAATGCCAATGTTTCTTCATATTTCTCAGCATCGTAAACGTAAACGGTTAATACCGGACCGAAGATTTCTTCGCACATTGTTTTGTACTTCGGATCTTTGGTAACAATAACGGTTGGAGCAACAAAGTATCCTGACGATTTATCATACGTGCCACCTGCAATGATCTCGCAATTGTTATCTTTTTTTGCTTCCTCAATATAGTTTGCAATTTTGTCAAATGATTTTTCGTCAATCACCGCGTTGATGAAATTACCGAAATCTTCCGTTGGTCCCATTTTAAAGGTAGCCATATCAGCAACCATTTTTGCTTTAATTGCAGGCCACAAATTTGAAGGTGCATACACACGTGATGCAGCCGAACATTTTTGTCCCTGGTATTCAAAAGCACCACGAACAATAGCTGTTGCCGTCATTTCCACTTCCGCACTTTTGTGAATCATGATAAAATCTTTACCACCTGTTTCACCTACAATGCGTGGGTATGTTTTGAATTTATGGATATTGTTACCAATGGTTTTCCAAACATTCTGGAACACACCGGTTGAACCTGTGAAGTGGATACCTGCAAAATCAGGGTGCGCGAAAATCACATCACCAGCATCCGGTCCGCTTACATATACAAGGTTAATAACACCATCCGGCAAACCTGCTTTTTTAAAAATTTCCATCAGCACATTTGCTGCGTACACTTGTGTATTAGCCGGTTTCCATACTACTACGTTACCCATCATGGCAGCTGATGTAGGTAAATTACCCGCAATAGCCGTGAAGTTAAATGGAGTCAATGCAAACACGAATCCTTCCAGTGCACGGTATTCAATGCGGTTCCACATGCCTTTACCCGAAACCGGTTGGTCACGGTAAATCTGGGTCATGAAGTTTACATTGAAACGAAGGAAGTCGATCAATTCGCAAGCCGCATCAATTTCTGCCTGGTATGCATTTTTGCTTTGTCCCAACATGGTAGCTGCATTTAATTTAGCACGATATGGACCGGCAATTAAATCGGCAGCACGCAAAAAGATAGCAGCACGTTGTTCCCAGGCCAGATCTTCCCATTTGCTTTTAGCGGCAAGAGCCGCATCAATAGCTTTGGTAACATGGCTTTTATCACCCTGGTGAAAATGCCCTAAAGTATGTTTATGGTCATGCGGAGGAGCCAGTCTCATTTTGGTTCCGGTTCTCACTTCTTCACTTCCGATGTACATAGGCACATCCAGTTGCTTGCTGCGCGCTTCTGCCAAAGCAGCTTTCAATTCTGCACGTTCTTTACTTCCAGGTGCATAGTTCAATACCGGTTCGTTAATAGGTGCTGGTACGTTAAATAATCCGTTCATGTATATATGTTATTAGTAATATGTTATTCAGTTAATGAGCTATTGGGTTATTGGTTAATCGGAGATTTTCAACCCGTAACCCGTAATAAACAACCCGCAATTCCCAATTGTTGCGCGAATATACTTGCCTGCGGGAAAACAACAAA
>JAZKGH010000186.1:0-6600 GCA_040386055.1 Bacteroidota bacterium | reverse complement strand
TGGCCGTGCAAGTTCTAAAGGAAGCGCGGCAAAAACGGATCGCCTCACAGATCGAGCCGGATGGTCGCCAACCGCACGAACTGGCCCGTACCAAAGCGTGGAGCTACAGCAACATGAACCTCGAGGGTTTGATGTTGCTGGCTACACTTGTTTTAGGTATAACTTTCTCTATTGGGCAATGGTATGCTTGGGTGGAACTGGTGGAAAACAAAATATTCTGGGCCGGAAATCCTTCAGAAAGCTTCATTTATGTTATTTCAGGCGTTCACTTATTCCACATGATTGGGGGATTGGTTTTCATAGCCATCGTTATTGGTAAAACTTTTCAATTCAACGTACATAAAAAAAATCTTTTAAGTATAAATTTGTGCACCACGTACTGGCATTTCCTGGGCTTGGTATGGGTTTATTTGTACTTCTTTTTCACACTGAACAGATAATTAAAACATATGTCAAACACTACTGCATTAACTACTGAAAAAAAGAACATCTGGGGCGGAGGGAAATCTCCTTTCAGCATTAGCTATGGAAAACTAATGATGTGGATCTTCTTGCTATCCGATGCATTTACCTTCTCATCATTGCTGACGGCATACGGATTTGTACGTCATACGTACCCTTCTCCGGTGCCCAACACGCTTATTAAAGCAATGAAACATGTTCCGGAAAACTTTACCGAGCACATGCAGGAAGTTGGGTATTTTACAACAGACAAATGGCCTTTACCGGAATTGGTATTTAACCACTTCCCGTTCATCCACGGAATACACTTGCCTTTGTTCTTCGTAAGTTTGATGACATTCATTTTAATCTTCAGTTCAGTAACAATGGTATTGGCTGTAGAAGCCGGTCACCGCATGGCGAAAAAAGAAGTGGCCATGTATATGGTTTTAACTATCCTTGGTGGAGCTGCGTTCCTTGGCTGTCAAGCTTGGGAATGGACAACCTTTATCACTGAAGGTGCCCGTTTGGATCATAATCCGTTTGGGCCGATGGCATTTGCAGCCTTGTTCTTTATTGTAACAGGATTCCACGGATTCCACGTATTTTCAGGAGTGGTCATCAATGTCATCATATATATTAACGTATTAAACGGGACGTATGAAAAACGCGGCCACTATGAAATGGTTGAAAAAGTTGGTTTATACTGGCACTTTGTAGATCTGGTTTGGGTGTTCGTATTTACCTTCTTCTATTTGATATAACTACTTGATGGCATTATATACCCCATAAACATAATTAACACATTACCGTAATTAACAAAATTAACTTACACATGGAAAATCACGAACACTCAGAACATACAGAATCACCTAAGGACATGAAAAGTAAAATCTGGAGAACGTTCTGGATCTTAACAGCACTTACGGTTATTGATATCGGGTTATACTTTATCTTGATTGAAAATCACTCAATGTGGAAAAACGTTTTGTTCATCCTTTTGGGTTTAGTTAAAGCTTACTATATCGTTTCCATCTTCATGCACATGAAATTCGAAGCAAAGTGGCTGGTAAACTTCATCATCTATCCGATGCTTTTCATTGGATTCTTAATCGCCCTGATGTTGATTGAAAGTGAATTTACAGCTGCGATCAGATAATCTGAAATGAAAAATAAAAAATCGTTTTTTATAGCATTGGGGCTCCTTGTGGCCCCAATTCTTGTTTATTGGGTGCTAAGTTTAGGTACTCATAAATTCGAAACACTCCCCTTCTATGGCGAACGGATTCCCCCCGAAGGAGCAAATAAGGATACTATTTATTATACCGTTCCCGACTTCAAACTTGTGTCGCAATTCGGTGATACAGTAACACAGGCTACCATAGGCAAACGTATTTACATTGCTAACTTTTTCTTTGCCCGTTGCAAGGATGTTTGCCCTAAAATGAATGCCAAGGTTGAAACCATTTACGCAAAATGTAACGAACTAGCCTCAAAGAAAAAGGAATATGCCGAGATCCTGTTTGTATCGCACTCGGTAGATCCTGAAAATGATTCAGTCCCTGTATTGGCCTATTATGCCGAACGTTTTGGCGTAAAAAACAGAAACTGGTTATTCCTTACCGGATCAAAGGAAGCTATGTTTAATGCCGGACAAGGATATTTATTACCTGTTTCAATCGAAGACAAAACCATTGACCACAGTCAGCAACTATTATTAATCGACAGGGATAAACACATCAGAGGAATTTATGATGGGCTTGACGATACTGAAATTAAAAGACTTAGAGAAGATATAGACGTTTTACTCAATGAACACAACACAAAATAGCTTAGCATCAAACGACAAGTTATACTTCAGAATTGTAATGACCCTTTCTGTTGTAGTATTTTTAGCCGTAGTCGTATTAAACCGTAAATGGTTACCACGTCCGGATGAAACACCTTCATTCGTTTTCTTCTTACCTTCCTTAAATGCCATCATTAATGGAACCTGTAGCATATTGCTTTTGGTATCATTATACTTTATCAAGCGAAAAAATATAGCTGCTCACAAAGCCGTAAATATTATCACATTTATATTGTCCAGCGTGTTTTTAATTTCGTATGTAACGTTTCATTATTTTGCCAACGAAACTATTTTCCCTGCAGACAACCCGTTACGTCCGGTTTACCTTACTATTTTAATAAGCCATATCATTCTGGCTGCTTTGGTATTACCGTTAGTGTTATTATCATTTTATCACGGATTGTTGATGAATGTTGAACGTCACAAAAAACTGACACGCTGGACCTTCCCTATCTGGTTATATGTAACGGTTACCGGTGTGGTTGTTTACCTGATGATTTCACCATACTATCAATTTTAATTCCTGAGCAGAATCATACTCTGTGCTGCTTTGAATAACTAAGTTTGTATCATGAAAAAAGGAATCACCCTTCTACTGTTCATTGCATTAATCATCCTTTCACAGGACTTGTGGGCACAATGTCCAATGTGCAAAACATCCCTTGAAGAAGCACGTAAAAATGGTTCACAAGTGGGAAGTACACTTAATAATGGGATTTTGTATTTGTTGGCTTTGCCATATACCATTGCGGTTGTTTTTGGTGTAATTTGGTGGCGTAATAGTAAACTCAAAAAACAACAAGCCCATAACGCCTAACAACAAACCAATACTATGTGCGACAAATACGTTCCCAACAAAGGTTTAGCTATTCTCAAAGGTAAATGTCCCCGCTGCCAAAGTGGAAAGATGTTTAAACACAATGCTGTTGGCACCAGTTTTATGCAAATGTTTGACGATTGTCCTACATGTGGATTTCATTTCGAAATTGAACCCGGATTTTTTTGGGGAGCCATGTATGTAAGTTACGCCATTACAGTGGGTATTATGTTGGTGTTGGGCTTGGGCACCTTAATACTCTTAAACGATCCTGATTTTTGGGTGTACATAGGTATAATCGTTCCGGCCTTTATCATAGCCTCACCGTTTACTTATCGATACTCACGCATCCTCATGCTGTACATGTTCTCCTCCATTGATTTTGAGGAAAAGTATGCAAATAAATAACCTGCGTTTTTCCACTTAAACTTCTAAGAATCGGTTATATTGCCTCCTCATGACAAAGGAGTCGCAAACCCCATTTAAACGTATCTCAGCAATTATTTTGTTGTTGTTGTTTTCGTACAATGCCGTGTTTTCTCATGTTAGTTTGTGGCTTTGGAAAGTATACATCAATGAACAAATAGAGGAGTTGGCCAAAAACCTTCCCAACGAATCGCTTGAGCAAATTGTGTTACCGGATACCGGAAACCCCGAACATGAAATTGCCCGCAATGGCGTAATGTATGATGTGATTCGTTTTGAACAACAGGGAAACACTATTCGCTATTTTTGTGTGAAAGATTTTACTGAAAGTATTCTATTCTCAATACAAAATGATGATCTTTCTACCAAGAGCTTTTCAGCCAAACAACAGTGGGCTGGTCATGCCAAACAGCTACAGAAAAATGTAGTAGCAAAATATTTAGCCTCTTCATATATCCCCATACTGTTCCCCACTCCTGGCGTGCATATCCATGCAGTTCTCAATCTATCCACTTTGGCAAATACAATTTCCATTAGCACTCCTCCTCCAGATCAAAAGATGATTTAGGCTCCTCTGTTTATTCTTTCTAAATCCTTTTAAACTTTATAATATGTTTCAAAAAATTGTACCGTCAGGTCTCCTGATTGTGCTATGCTTGTGTGCGTCCGTAACAAGCTTTGCACAGTCTATAATCAAAATAATCGACCAAACTACACAGCAACGCTTATCCGGTGTTATCATTGAAGAGCGCTGGACCAATTCTCAATCGGGTAAACTCAATATCATTAAAGGTGAAACCAATGCCTTAGGTGAATATGAATTACATTCGGAGCTTACTCAATACGAAGGGCAGATATTTATCATGCACATTAATTATCAACCACGCAAAGTCACTTCGTTTGAACTCCTTAATAAAGGCTATACCATTAGCTTAACACCCGCTCAGGTGCACATAGATGAGATTGTTGTTTCGGCTACAAAATTTGAAGAGCCGTACCAAAAAATACCCCGACAGATTGAAGTAATCAAGGCCCGCGATATTGCCTTTGCCAATCAGCAAAACACTGCAGACTTATTGCAAAACAGCGGTCAGGTATTTGTACAGAAAAGCCAAATGGGTGGTGGTAGTATTGTAATGCGCGGATTCGAGGCTAATAAAACATTGTTTGTTGTTGATGGTATTCGTATGAACAATGCCATTTACCGTGGTGGTCACTTACAAAATGTGTTGCGCATCGACCAAAATATGCTGCAACAAACTGAGTTATTATTTGGTCCCGGTGCAGTAATGTATGGAAGCGATGCCATGGGAGGTGTGATGCATTTCACGACACTGCAACCCAAACATTCAGCTTCTGATAAACTACTGTTCAATCAACATGCCTCATACCGTTATGGCTCTGTAAACACAGAAAATACCGCTCATTATGATATCAATATCGGCAGTAAAAAATGGGCTTCCTTAACATCCGTTTCTGCTGCTGCTTTTGGAGATATGAAACAAGGTGATAACCGTTCCGCTGATATGGGAACACTTGGACTAAGAGACTCGGTGCAGGCACGCGTAAACGGGACCGATGTTGCGTTGGCCAATTCAAATCATAATCTGCAAGCTCCTACTGCATACAAACAGTTAGATGTCATGCAAAAATTAAGGTTCAGTCCATCAGCTCAAATCAGTCATACCCTAAACCTTCAACTTTCTACCAGCACAGATGTTCCACGTTACGACAGACTCACCGAAAAAAAGAGCGGAATATTCAGCAGTGCCGAATGGTATTATGGACCGGAAACACGTATACTAGCAGCTTATCATTTAGAACTAAAACAAAACACACAATGGTATGATCAAGTTAACATTACCGGTGCATACCAATACATTGAAGAAAGTCGTCATAACCGTAATTTTGGCTCCATAACCAAAACCAATCGCAATGAGTTTGTACATGTATACTCTGCCAATGCCGATTTTGTAAAACGTAATCTACTACATACCATTCAGTATGGTTTGGAGGGTACGTTTAACAACATTCGCTCAAATGCTAATCGGGAAAACATTACTACCGGAGCCATTAACAGCCAATCAACACGTTACCCGGATGGTGGTAGCACCATGGTGACAGCGGCCGCTTACCTTTCTCATTCGTGGCGTATTACACCATCCATTATCCTCTCAGAAGGAGTGCGCTATAGCTTTGTACAACTGGACGCAACGTTTAAGAATAAGTCTTTCTATTCTTTCCTGCCGGATGCATTGCAACAACGCAATCAAGCACTGAACGGACAAATCGGGTTGGTGTATTTACCGGGAAAAGACTGGAAACTCTCTACTTCCTTATCAAGTGGTTTCAGGGCTCCCAATGTTGATGATGTAGGCAAAATATTTGACTCTCAAAGCGGCCTCACTGCTATTATTCCCAACTCTCAATTGAAACCCGAAAATATTTATACAGCCGAAATAGGTATCGGTAAAGCGTTTGCAAAAAAAATAAAAGTTGAAGTCAATGCTTATTACAGCATGGTTACGGATATTATTTCAATCAAAAGAAGAACTGTAAATGGAGGTGATTCGATCGTATACAATGGTGTAAATACACTAGTGGTTCAAAACCAAAATGGAAATAAAGCCTATGTATATGGAACCAGTATCACTTTGGCGGCAGATATCACCAAAAATATATCCCTTACCAATACGTTCAATTATACATTCGGACGCATCCATACCGATAGTTCAGATTATCCGCTCGACCATATTCCTCCTGTATTCGGACGTTCGGCCATTCAATTCTCTGCGAACCGCATCCAAAGCGAATTTTTTGTATTATATAACGGATGGAAACATATTGAAGATTATTACCTGAAGGGAGAAGACAATGAACAATATGCTACAATGAAAGGAATGCCTTCCTGGTATACATTGAACATTCGCATTGGCTATACTTATCCAATCAAACAACAATACACAGTGCAAGCTCAGGTAGGGTGTGAAAACATTCTTGATCGGAATTACAGAACGTTTGCCTCGGGTTTCAGTGCACCGGGGCGAAACCTTTATGCAACTTTACG
>JAZKGH010000185.1:0-3425 GCA_040386055.1 Bacteroidota bacterium | reverse complement strand
TCGGACAGCGGTTATCTTTGGCGGATACCGTAAAATAGTATGGATTATTGCTCACTCGGCTATCATCCGGTGTCCAGCAAAACTGGTATTGATCCTCTCGTGGTCCACCCAATGGTGCCGGTTTTTTACGATTGGCAATATTATAGGTAGGTTGAAAAGTGGCCCCTAAACTCGCTAAAGCTCCATTCCAACTCAAATATGTGGTATCCGAAATTGTGGGGGGAAGAAAGTCCGTATCCTTTGCGGTTACGGTAAAACATATTTGTTCACCGGCACATATTTCCCAGCTTGTTTTGGGTGCATTGGGATTGGTACCGTTCGGTGGATTGGTGACAAGTCGTGGTGGATTATTGGGCGGGCAATTGGCCAGTACCACCATCTGAATATCCCTTCGCGTGATACCAATGACCGTTGGAACACCATTAATCGTTTTCCATTGTTTAATTTCAATGGCCATTACTCCGGTGAAATTCTGACCACCGGCATTACCGGGAGTAAAGGAAATATCTCCTGTTAACGGATCACAATGGATACCTGCCGGAAAATCTGCTGCAGCATTTCCTGTCCACGGCATAGGTTTATCAAAAGCAAATGGAGGTGTATAGGTGGCTGAAGAATTAAAGCCAATTAAAGCCGGAGCAAAACGGTATGACAATGAATCAAAATCAGGATCACTTGCTCCATTATTGAAAATATAGTTTTCACCACCGCACATTACGGCAAACGGATCATTTTCCAAGGTAGGCGAACTGTTACATGGAGAAACCGATAAACAACGATTCACAACAGCATCCATGTAAAAATTCTGGTTGGCAGAACCTGTGTTGATAGTACCGTTTCTGGCATTCACTTCAAACGCAAAACGAACATTACAGCAAGATGCAGGAATACCGGATGTAGGACCGATATTGGCAAACCCTTTAAACTCATAACGCTCAACAGCCGGGGTATAAGTTCCCAGTGGGCCTGTGTAACAACCTAAATTAATACAGGTATTTTTTCCATTGGGACAGTCCGGATTAGGATTCACATCCCGCACATTATCCAGCGAAAGTATAATTGTTGCAAACTCTGTGGCTGCACAACCCGGATCGGCTCCAAACAATTTAATAGATGTGGTACATGCAGTACTACATGAAAGACATCCACCAAAATTAGCTGATTGATTTAATGTAATACCATCACAGGATCGGTAAAACACCAGAGTAATTTCAAATACACCGGGTGTACTGGTACATTTGTAGGTAATATCACTTCCCACAACATGAGAGGCATTTACCCATAATGGTGCACTACACCATAGGCACAAAAAACAAAAAAGTTTTATCGTATTGATAAACGCTTTAGAAATACATGAAGTAGGTAGAATTGGGCTCATAGCTTTGTTATTTAATGAGTCAAAGCTACAATGCGGTATTACTAATAATTTCTTAAGAATGCGTAAACACTACATTTTTAACGGTTCGTTAAGAAAAGTGCGCAACCATTCAACAAAACAAAAAGACGGCTCAAAGGCCGTCTTTTCTATACATCAGCAGATGTAAGATCGTCTATTTATTCAATAATAATTTTGATTGGAATGTTGTTCCACCATTTGTCAACTTCACAAAATACAATCCGTTTTGGTATACACTCATATCAATAATAATATGTTGATTCATGTCTGTGTAAGCCATTTGATCCAACACAATTTTCCCTGTAATATCACAAATCGTTAATTGTGCTTTGGTCAATTGGTCAGGTAATACCAATACGGCAATTCCATTGGTTGGATTCGGTGATAATTGAATATAAGAAGCAAGATTAGCAGCCTCATCTACTCCTGTTATTCCCGGAGGTAAATCAAATTTCGCTACACCATCAGTCGCTGATGATGCAAGCCCCTGACTTGCTGAATACCCTAAACCTCTTCTGGCAAATGCTTTCCAAATAGCCTCTTTATTTGCACCACCGTTATTGATGCTATCCGCCTTTAAAATTGCATTCCTTGCATCTACAAAACCCGGATTACATGGCTGTAATTTCAATCCGTCAATTACCAACTGAATAGCTTTATTGTTTCCACCTGTTCCATGATAAATATCCGCATCAAAACCATATTTATCTACTAGATTCCAGTACATATCCCATAACATAGCACACCAAACAGTACCTGTATAATGTACCTCTGTATTGTTTTTAAGGTAATTGTAAGTCATAGGATTCACAGACATATTGCGGCTATATTTAAAATCACGTATACCCAAAGCACTTACTGCCTGATTAAATACAAATGTTCCCATTCCTCTGGGTGTGTTAGCACTATCACTAGCCTTAGCTGTTAATGCTAATGCAAAGAAATCACTCCATCCTTCTCCGCCTTGTTCTGCATTGCTCAAACAATTTGAGTTAGATGGTCCGCCCGTTAAACGATTCGAAATACCATGACCAAATTCATGCACAATAACTCCGTTATCAAAATCACTGTCATATGCTTTCACATTTGGTAATCCCTTTAAGGTAGCCATCAAAGTATCTCCATTGCGCATAGCTGCTCTTATTTTTGCACCATCAGTGGAACTTACAATCACTGATGGAATGGTAATGTTTGCATTAGATCCGGACATCGAGGTTGCAGTAGTTGTAGTATTTACTACTATCACCGCAATGGCGCCAGCATTTTGTGCATTTAATACCTTTTGTGTATTGTTACAGGTTCCTCTGTATATCAAGGCAATATTACCCGCCAGTTCCGCTCCATTAATCAAGGTATTGCAACCCAATGTATCGGCTGCTGAACCATCGTGTACCCAAACTACTTTGGCTGTAATATCAGCAAAACGTTTGGTTCCGAAATTAGATAATGGGGCAGTATAACTTCCATCAGCGGTTAAAGATCCGGTAAGTGCCATCTTTGGGGCCGTTACCGTTGTAGTAGGCCACAAATACATTTGCATTCTACCACTTTGTCCATCATTCGGTGTGCTAAAGTTTGCATTGGTTGTTCCACTGCCATCCTGTGCATCTGCCATTACATGATCATTAGCAGTTCCACCTTTTGCATAATTATTCTTTTGAAAGTTCCCTGAGGTTTCGTTAAATCCATAATTGTAGAATACATCATGCACAATATTGTTCCAGTAAAATAAATTAGTAACGGAAGCAGCTACATAACTATTGGGATTCATCCAGGTTGAATCCATAGGAAAATCAAATACCATGCTATCTCCACCATTCGGACTAAATCCATTGCCACTGTTTGAGTTTACAGTATCTTCCGTAGCATATACATTATTACCTTTGGTTACGGCAAATTCAGATCCTGCAGCCCCGTCAATATCATGCCATCCGAAAGGAGAAGCATTAGCATCTTCCTCACCGCTTACTCTTTGTCTGGGACCATGGTTAGGACTCTCCAAAGGAAAAGGAATAACATTGTATACCGG
>JAZKGH010000184.1:0-2486 GCA_040386055.1 Bacteroidota bacterium | reverse complement strand
GTCGGCATACTGATACCAGAAATTGACGGTCAACTCCTGATTAACAGAAAGCCTGATATAATGCTCATTCATGAACCCCGTTTGTTTCAATTGCGCATTGGCCAATTTGGTTTGGGGTTTCTCGGCTAAAAAAGTATTGGTGTACGAAAAATTATTTTGCGCATCAAACTGAAACCACTTCAATGTTGTGTACCATTTTGCGTTGCCATAACTTATGGAAACCTGTTTGCGTGCACTCTCAAAACTTCCCAATTGTGTTCCCACCGAAGCATGAAAACCACTGTTGTATTTAGCGGATGATTGCAACTGTACAATACCACCAATGGCACCTGTCCCAAACAATGCTCCATTGCCACCGTATTGAATAGTCACTTTATCGGCAGCATCACCGTTTATCAGGGAGAAATCTACTTCACCCAACATTGGATTTTGCAGGTTAAAGCCTTTCCACAACACCGCAGTATGTGCGGCACCCGCTCCGCGAAACGAACTGGTGGCCAGTCCCGGACCGTATGATTTAATGAATACCTGGCTTTGCGCTCCCAGCAGATCAGCCAGTGTTTGAGTACGATAGGCAATGCTTGCAACGGAATCAATAGTTTGTGTTTTGATGCCCGTGCTGAACTGTTCAAAACGCGAAGAGGTAACCGTTACTTCTCGTAACAGCGTAGAGTCACTTTGTTGCGCTATTGCAACAAGGCTACACAGAAGCATACTTACCAACGTACTCAGTTTGTTCATGGTTCAAACACATACGCAGCCAATGGAAAATAAGGGATGAAAAAACAAGGTAACCGGAGCGGTTAACTGATTTGATCACTACGCCTTTCTCCCGAAAGCTACATGATGAATAGTATACCGGCAGGTCTTCTGACTTACGCTTCTTTTGTTCGCCTTCCCACCCGTCAGTTGACGGACAGTGACCTAAAATAACAAAAGACAACTTCAATAACTCATTATCAATAACTGAATAACTCAATAACCAATAACTCCTAACCAAAGCGTAGCGTTCACAGCAGCGGGAACTGTTCCTGATTTTAACAGGATTCCCTTTTAATTCCGGACATGAATCCGGAAACCGTTAACGGGGGCAAAAGTAAACTAAAAATTGATTTGTGGGAAATATTTTAGTAGTTTACCTTCGCTAAACCCCAAACTCTATAAAACCCCAATTGATAACCGTTAAAGGTTCCCCAATTACCACACATACGATAGCAGGTCAGGATTTTATTTTATTAACAGATATCGTCCGACACAAAGATCCCGAGCGAAGTGACTACATCCTGGTTAAATTTAACTGTCATTTTGAAAAACCATGTTTTCACGGCCGTACGTGACTTGTCAAATGCAACTTACATTTTCCAATAAATGTGTATTTTCACGAATCAATAAAACAGCATGAAACTATTTCTGTGGTTATTCATTCTATTCAATTATGCAGAGAATCTATCTGCACAGAATAGTGACTGTGCCCGTGGAGCAGCTGAACCCATCATCAAAAAGAGTATTTACCCTAAGACAACTTTCAAATTACAAGCCGATAGTTTAACAGCTGTTGAAACTGTATTATTTCCCAATGGAGATAAATTAATTATCAAAAATTGGGGTTGTACCTGTTATACGCTGACCTTTCGATTTGAAACTTCACAGTTTAAACGAGACACCACGAATTTAAAATTCTGGTATATTACAGCCTATCGATTAATGACTGAGGCATCAAAAGGAATGGATGCTCCTCTTGATATTAAAAAAGGTTTAGAGCGTTTCAACAATTACATTTCAGGAAACGTATTTGAGTTAACCCTAAATAAGGAAATTGATTTTGGCGGACCGGAAATCAGAGACATTGTTACGTTAGAAAGAATTCAACGCATCAGCAAAGACAGATATGGAATTGTCATTTCGTTTTCGAGAGGACCACTATAAACACAAACCATACCCACAACATGAACATCACTATCAGACCAACTGAACTTTCTGACATCGAAACTTTCTTCCAATACCAGCTGGATGAAGAAGGTGGTTACATGGCTGCCTTTATGCCCAAAGACCATACGAACAAAGCAGCTTATGTTGAAAAATGGACACGTTTCCTGGATGATCCGACTATAAACCAGCAAACCATCCTTATGGATAACGAGATTGTTGGTACGGTTGCAAAATTCGTGATGCATGGAAATAATGAAGTTACTTATTGGATCGATAAACCTTTATGGGGACAAGGAATTGCATCAACCGCATTAAAAGCCCTTTTAGATATTGAACAAGCAAGACCCATACACGGACATGTTGCTTTTGATAATTATGGTTCTCAAAAAGTACTGGAGAAATGTGGCTTCCTGAAAATTGGCAACGACAAAGGATTTGCCAATGCCAGACAGGCGGAGATTGTCGAGTTTATTTATAAATTATCCTGACAATGTCATCCGTAAAGTGGTTTCCCGCAGATTTCGCAGATGACGCGGATTTTTTTTCTGCGTCATCTG
>JAZKGH010000183.1:4418-9614 GCA_040386055.1 Bacteroidota bacterium | reverse complement strand
TAATGATTCCGTAGAGGATGGGTCGCGGAATGTTGGGGTTGATTGCAATATTTACCGTATTGGCAACCAGATATCCAATACCTATTATTAAAGAAAATTCCAGCGCTTTACCCAAAGACTGAATATTGAGGGCATAGATTAAAACAGCACTGGTAATGGTTATAACCAGAGTACAAAGTGCAGGTCCTACTATGTAAATAGGTTTGTTAACCAATGTTTCGTTTTCCCGACCTAACGATATTTTGTACGGTTTATTGAAAAACAAAGGAAACCATAAGGCTCCAAGCATAAAATACGCAACAAATGCAAGTAAAATACTCATCCAATTTAAATGTGCTAATAAACTAATCATACAGTTTTTTTGAAAGTGTAGACAAACTTAAATAGCGATAATGACAGCCCTATGTCAGGAGGGAAAAAGAGCTGACAATTGTGTGTGGCTACAACCCATAACAAAGGTTACAGCAGCTTCCTTTGAAACTTAATTTTTCTTTTCTCATTTTTTTTCATAAACTTTGACTAAACCACTATTTTATTATGAAAAAACACATTACCCTTATTTTACTTTCAGTATGTTTCACTTCTGTATTTGCACAGTATGCTGTGCGCAATCACAGCTTTGAAAACTGGAGCCCCAACGGTGCGCATATGTGGCCGAATCAATGGGATGCCTACGACTCAACAACAACCGCCCAACTTGGACTGGTTGAGAGAAGGTCCGGAGGTTCTGATGGCAGTTATTCCCTTCGGATGAATTCTTATCAGGATGGATCTTTTGTAACAGGCGCATGGCTTGAAATGGAAGATACCTTTCCATTCACTCCTCAGGCGTTTACGTTTGATTATATTGTACCACCGGGTTCTTCCTTTTTTTGTGCGTTACGAATCAATCTTTACATTTATGACTCAGTGGGAGATGTTATTATAGCACCAAGTTATAATATGACCACTCAATCGGCAAGCTTTAAAAACTTTGTTCAACCACTTACGTTTACCGGTAGTACTCCTAAATCGTATGCGATGGATGTGAAGTTTCTGAATATTAATGGTGATTTAAGTGATTATGTTGTAGTAGATAATATCCGTTTCCTTGCAACCTATACACCGCCACCTCCACCCCCAACAGGAATAGAAGAAATTAACAAACATACATTTGGGTTATACCCTAATCCTGCTAACAGTACGTTGTATTTTAGTAATGTACCAAACAGTGCTTACAAGTGGAAAATTACCGGAGTGGATGGACGTGACATTCAACAATCGGTTACGGGTAATTTACAAGAGGGTTTAGATATCAATACCATTCCAACTGGCATGTACATTATTGAATTGTTTGATAGCGAAGGTTCGCTGCTGGATAGAAATCGTTTTTGTAAAGCCGAATAAGTTCTCTTTAAACTATTGCCATAAAAAAGCCGCTGTCAATGGTATTGATAGCGGCTTTTTTATGATTTTTAACAAATAGTATGATTAGATAGATATGTGCTGTTTCTTCAATACTACGCAGCTATACTTTCCGTTGGCTCAGGCTGAGCAAGCTGCTGTTGCACCTGGCCATAAATGGTATCATACCCTTTTTTCATCTGGTACATCATTACTGCATAAAAGACGGCTTTATCAAAAAACTTGCGGTTAAAGAATAAGGTCCAAATAAGCAGATTCCAGTAATAGCGTCTGTCACTATCAAGAATGCCAACCAGAAAGAGTACCCGAAGAGCTATCCAGATATTGCCGGCATGGAAAGGGTAGTGGATCTTGACAGTAGTATTAGGAAATCGGTGATTCCTGAAAAAATTCTTTAAGCGTACAAGTGAATGTTTAGGTTTATAAACGTTTTCGATCACATTCAAAAAACCATTATACAATTGATGCATACCCATTACCGGTCTGATATTGGTTTCTCCTTCCGAAAAAGCAAAGTGTCGCACAAGCCGTCCTTCTTTTTTCATGCGGTCAAACAACTCTGTCCCCGGAGGAGCTTTCAGCACATTAACAATAGGCAGCGGAATACCACTTAACTGAATGAAACGCGATTGCACCTCAAAACTTTGTTGAGTGTCGGTGTCAAATCCAACTATAAATCCTCCCGAAATAATAAATCCCGCTTCATGAATGGCATGAATAGTTTCCAGTAAATTACGTTTAAGGTTTTGATTTTTATGCGCTACTTTCAAACTGGCTTCATCGGGTGTTTCAATACCGATAAACACATGTCTGAAACCC
The DNA here is from genome assembly GCA_040386055.1 of Bacteroidota bacterium. GTDB lineage: Bacteria > Bacteroidota > Bacteroidia > UKL13-3 > UKL13-3 > UKL13-3. The sequence continues at coordinate 7,391 of JAZKGH010000183.1, read as the reverse complement.
GCATCCAGCAATAGCTGCATCAGTTCATCATCATCTGCAAGGTTTACGGTGAGCTGTGTTGCAAAATAAAACCCCGGTTTGTATTTTTTACGCCACTCAATCAGGGCCGGTAATAATTCCGCTTTGAGTACTTTTTTATTGCCTATAAGATTATCATCGGCAAATAATACTAATTGTGCGTCTTTTGTCAGTCGTATTTCATCCAGTTCAGCTATGATCTGTTCAGAACTTTTAACGCGGGGTTTTCTTCCGAATAATGCCGTAACATCACAAAAATCGCAGAGATACGGGCATCCACGAGAGTATTGAATGATAGAATACAAGTAGTTTTTCATATTCACCAGTTCAAACTGTGGAACCGGAGTTTTGCTTACATCTGCAAAATCTTTTGACGAGTATATGGGCTTTGCAGTACCTGCGGCAAGATCTTCTAAAAAAGGCGGTAATGTTATTTCGGCCTCATTCAATATAAAGTGATCAATGCCCGCAAACCGATCATGTTCATGTGTGAAAAGCGGACCGCCTGCAACGATGATAGCATTGTTGCGGTTGCATTGTGCGATAATTTCGCGAACAGATTCTTCCTGCACATTCATGGCAGAGAGAAATACATAATCGGCCCAGTGGATATCTTCATCTTTCAAGGCTGTAACATTCAGGTCGACTAATTTTCGTTCCCACTCTTCGGGCAACATGGATGCCACAGTAAGTAAACCAAGTGGGGGAAAGGCCGCTTTTTTACCAACTACTTTTGTAAAGTGTTTGAGCGCATAAAAGGTATCCGGCATTTCCGGGTAAATCATCAGTATTTTCATAAGGATAAATGAGTGATGGCAGGGCCAAGATACATTTTTTTTATTTTCCTCCGCAAGTAGGTTCATTTATTTAACCATTTGTTTATTCTCTTTGCTCTTAAACGTACAGTTGACTATCTGTTTAATATTCCCTTCAACATTTTGTTCTCACAGTTCACATCAATTCCATATGTATTATTCGGAAAAAGACCATACTATATAACATTCACAAAATCTGGCAAGAATCATTGGGTAATTTATACTCAACTATCTCTATGAGAGGCGAAAATGATACGTGTAATCGAGTTGATAAGTTAAAAATCGGTTGTTTTTTTGATATAAATAGCTTTTCTGAGAATTGATTAGTGAAAATGGGAGCGAAAAGTTGTTTTAGGTTAAATGCGCTCGGTTATTTTAAGCATGAACGGCATACATAGGTTTTGATAGGGGTTAACATATTTCCTCAAGAGAAGAAATCCACGGTGGTAATTTCGATGTACACAATTCACAAACAGAAATATTATGAGATTGTATTTTACCCAATTGTTTATTGTTTTCGGCTTGCTTTTATCTCCACTCAGGAATATGGCCCAATCGATTGAATTGGGTACGTTGGCAGGTGGATCATACTACTATGGTGATATCTGTAACACTAGTTTTCAACAGGCTTCAATCAAACCTGCTTTTGGTGTTTTTGGCCGTTACAATATAACACCGTCTTTTTCAGTAAGAGGAAATCTGATGTACTGCAGGGTTTTTGCAGCAGATTCGAATCTTAAAGATAACAATGATACAAAATGGCAACGATCCAGAAACCTGGCTTTCTATTCAGATGTGTATGAAGCATCCGGAGTACTTGAGTACAATTTTATTCAGGACAATACTGTTGGAGGTTATGTGCGCAACCGATTTGTTCCATATGTATTTGGTGGAGTAGGTGTGTTTTATTTCGATCCTAAAGCTATTCATCCCATTACAGGTGACCCCATAGCGCTTCGGCCGTTAAAATTAAACGGAACTTCATATTCTCCGATTGCTTTGGCCTTTCCTTTTGGAATGGGAGTTCGTTGTTATATAAATGGGAATTGGCAAGTGGGGTTGGAAATGGGTATTCGATATACATCTACCACTTACCTGGATGATATAGGAGGAAAGTCGAAATATCCGAATGCAGAATTATTGCCTAATGATGATGCCCGCATCATGGCTTCAAGAAATCAAAACAGTATTAATGCTTCTACCCAGATGGTTTCAAATTTTGAAGGTAAACCCAGGGGTAAAATTGACTACATCAACGACATTTATTTTATTTATGGGATTACTGTTTCTTATAAATTTAACAAAAGCTTTGGTGGTTTTTAGTGAGGTAAGGACACATTTAACTATTTACCATTCCCTTCAATTCCGTCTTTTTGTTTCGTAAATCAATTCCGCCTTCGTAAACCGATTTTAAGTTCACCAGAAAAAACGACCAGCCGGATTCACAACCTAAACGAATACCTTGTTTGGAGGCATCATCTGTTGGAATATTTTTTTGTGTGAGCTCAACAATGATGTGATCGTTGAAAGAAGTGAGCCGTATATCGACCAAACACTCTCCGGCAAACGTAAATTGGATAGAGTCTTTGCCGTTGGCTTCTGTTATGCGCCCGTTTTCTGTTACATCATACAGGTACCAGTTCCACTCATAAGTATGTCCCTGGGCTACATAGGTTGTAGGGTCGATGTTTTGCCCGTTTTCATCGCGATATGCAGCATGGCTTAAAAACCATTTTTCAATTTCAGCCGCTTTGGTCCACGCATCGTAGAGTGTTGGCAGGTCTGCTTTTACAGCTATCTTTTTGGTAAAACTGGTCCAATCAAAATTTTTCATATTCAGTATCTCCTTTAAATGGTTGTGATCTCTCCAATTTTCGGTAGGGTTATTTTCTTTCCTTCTTCAATGAAATAGGTTATCACTTCCTGATGATCAATTTTAATGAATCCAAACGTATCAAAATGCATGGCGATGATATTGTTACATTCAATAAAATCAGAAGCTATGCAAGCATCTTTGTAATCCATGGTGAAATTATCACCAATAGGTAAGAGGGCAGCATCCAGTTGAAATTTGAGAGGGATCAGTTTCATATCGCTGGTAAGAGCGGTGTCTCCTGCATAATACAATGTTTTGCCTTCG
>JAZKGH010000183.1:361-4408 GCA_040386055.1 Bacteroidota bacterium | reverse complement strand
CGTTCCATCGGCCAGAGAGCTGCTGTGCGCGGCAAATACCATATGCACGGTTCCAAAATCGAAGTTCCATTTACCTCCAATGTTCATTGGATGTGTTTTGCTGATGCCTTGTTTGTGCAGCCATGCATGTATTTCCCAACTTGCAACTACGGTTGCATTGGTTTGTATCGCCAATGCTACAAGATCGGCAGTATGATCATCGTGACCATGTGATACTAAAATATAATCGGCTTTAATGGTTTCAAAATCAATCGATGCAGCCAGTTCATTACCTCTGATAAACGGGTCGAACAGGATTGTTTTGCCTTGTGTTTCCATGGAGAAACATGAGTGCCCGAAATAAGTAAGTTTCATTGGAGTGGGAGAATTAGTGTTTGCAAGTAACGAAAAAAATCAGAAGCACAATCGTTGTTTTTGGCATTGAAAAAGCCACCATCAATGGATCAGATTGATGGTGGCTTAATGTATGCCGCAGATTACGCAAATTCATTTTATACATTTGTGTAATCTGCGGCTTTCCTTTTTTAGAAAATTTAACAGTTAATTGTTATTGCGGTTGCACCACCATATTGCCATCCAGAATAACTGCTGTTTGAGCTAAAGCTCTTCCGTTCAACGATGCCCCTGTACCTAAAGTGATACCTGTTTGTGATAAAAAGACACCTTCAATATGAGCGGTTGTTCCAATGGTAACTTCACCTGCAACTTGCCAGAAAATATTTTTAGCTTGTGTGCCACCGGCAAGTACCATGTTTATACCTGCGCTTTGGTCTAAGTTACCTGCAATCTGGAATATCCACACATCATTTGGTCCTCCAAGGAGTGTAATGCTCGCAGGGATTGTTACCCCGCTGCTCCATTTGTATAATCCGGGAGAAAGAGTTTTTCCTCCGATATTACCGGTCCCCAGTTCTGCAAAATCAGGAGTAGGACGTCCGGCTGCATCGTTGTATGCGGTAATCATGTTGGTAACTGCAGTAGTCAGGCTAATGGCCGTTGGTGGTGCCATATCAGCGGCATATACTTTACCTGTTACTTGTGCAGAGGTAGCGTATCCCGTTGCATCTGTTAATGCCAATCCTGTTATATAAGAAGTAGCAGCAGGACTCAGCCCTAAATCGCCTGTAATCGATGATGTAGGAACGTTGTTAATAGCTGTTTTCGCAAGAATAACATAATTACCCGCACTGCCAAGTGATACTGCTTGCAATGTTGCAGTAGTGCCGGAAGTGGTAAAACTTGTGGTAAAACCACCTATAAGGATTACACCGGCTGTTGTTTTAATCTTGTTGCTCAATTTAACAGTATACAGGGTGTTGGCTTCCAGTGAATATATGGGTGTAAAGGTTGCTGCTTTATTTTTGTAAGTAATAATTCCAGCAATAGTTTCACTTCCTTTTTGCATAGTGAAGCTGCTACTATCAAGTGTAGTGGAATCAATTGCAAGGTTAAAGGTCACGCTTACGGATATGTTTCGGATGATTCCCGTAGCGTTGTTGGAAGGAGTTGCCATAACTACCAATAATGATCCATTAGTTGGAGTAGGGTTATCACTTTTTTTGCATGCTGCAAATAAAACAATGGCACCAAAGCAAAAGCTAATCAACGTTTTAAATGTTTTCATATGTTGTTGTCTTAAATCGTGAAGTATAATTCACGGTACAAAGATAAAGTGAGGAGTGCCGGCAAGAGTTACACAATAACACTCATTTGTTACACAAATCGTAGATTAACGAAATCTGCTATGTAGAAAAAATAACCAATGGAAGAGGTCAAGATGGTTTGAGAAAAGCTTTTTCGTTTATATTTGCAGCCCGGCCTTGTAGTACAATGGATAGTACTAGAGTTTCCGAAGCTCTCGATCCAGGTTCGATTCCCGGCAAGGCCACCAATTCAAACGAACGATAAGCAATAGTTTATCGTTCGTTTTTTGTTTATTGGTTGATGAGTTGATAGAGTGATTGGGTAATAAGGTGATTGAGAAATTGAGGGATTAGGATATTAAGGGATTAAGGAAAGAGGTGATTGGTTGCTATGTTAATGAAGTAATTAGTTGATATGTGCAGTAGCGGAGACTGAGGGGTCTCCGAATGCCGCCTTCGACCTTTCCTCTTTGTGTAGCTCAGGCGACTTTCGGGACCGTCCAACTACCGAAGTGATAAATACAACCAACAAACAGAATTAGCTAACAGCTAAAGGCTAACCGCCAACTGTATCATGTGTGAATGATGTAACATAAAACAAGAGAAGTGTAATCTCTCCATGGCCAGTTTGATGGTAGCTTTGGGTAATAGCTAAGCCCTTTAAAACTTAGTTCAGCAATTACATGTCAAATATAGATAGCAAAGAGGTCGAGAAATCTAAAGCCCTTATCATTGTGGAGATTATAGAATATATTCCGAATTCGGTAGTGAGTAAAACGATTATTAGAAAATCGACCGGTAATATTAGTATTATGTCGTTCGATAGTGGGGAAGGGTTGACCGAGAAAATTTCTCCGTTTGATACCTTTGCACAAATTATTGAAGGGCAAGCTGAAATTGTGATTGACGGGAAATCGCATGTATTGGTATCAGGTCAGGGAATAGTGATTCCGGCCCATTTACCCAATCTTATCAAGGCAAACGGTCGTTTCAAAATGATTTCCACCATCATTAAAAGTAGCTACGAACTATGAGCCGCTCCCGCACTACCGACAATTTGTTTCCGGAAGGATCTTTTGTATACGCCAAAGAACATCCCGGAGTAAAATTGCTTATCCGCAGATACCTTGATGATATGTATTACTGCAAAATAGCGGCTACTCCGGAAAATAAGGAACTCGTGTACTTCGAACGCGAACTTTTTGCCGTAGATTCATTTGTTTAATCAGCCTATTTATCCCAAATACACCTGTGAATGATGTAAGATGAGGTTAAAGTTGTGTAACAATTAGAGGATCGTATTAATGAACCTTTGACAAGCAGCATTAATGCTCGCCATATGTTGACGGTAAAAAAAGAGGGGGTCGTTCTTACAAAGACCTTATTGGAATTTGAAAATGAAGGAGTCCTCAATCCGGCAGCCATAAGAGAAGGGGATAATGTGCATCTTTTTTACAGAGCTGTTAGCCAAGGAAACTTTTCGAGTATTGGATACTGTTTATTATCAGGTCCCCTTACGGTAACTGAAAGACTCACCCGTCCGGTATTAATACCCGAGTTCGCTTACGAATTGCATGGTGTTGAAGATCCCCGGCTGGTTAAAATAGAAGACTTATATTACCTCACCTATACAGCATATGATGGTATCAATGCTTTAGGAGCATTGGCCATTTCATCTGATTTAGTACATTGGGATAAACAGGGAATTATCGTTCCTCAGGTTACGTATGATCAATTCATATCATTTGCCCAACCGGGTATTACATCCTCGCCTAAGTATTCGCGTTACAATCATCATTATAAAATTAATCAACTAGAGGAAAATACCTTGATGTTGTGGGATAAAAACCTCATTTTTTTTCCAAGAAAAATCAGCGGAAAATTCTGTTTCCTGCACCGCATCAAACCCGATATTCAAATTGTGGTTGCCGTAAATGCGATTACTGATCTCACGCCACTTTTCTGGCAGTCATATTTTTTACATATTGATGATTACGTGCTATTGTCTCCAAGATTTGAGCATGAAGCGAGTTATGTTGGAGGAGGTTGTCCACCCATTGAAACGGAACATGGATGGCTGATTATTTACCATGGTGTACGTGATGATGTTTCAGGTTACGTATACGCGGCTTGTGCTGCATTGCTTGATTTAAACAATCCGCAAAAAGAGATAGCCCGCCTCCCATATCCATTATTTATACCAACATTTTCGTGGGAGTTAAAGGGTGAAGTAAATAATGTTTGCTTTCCTACCGGAGCAGCTGTGTTTGATGATACCCTTTACATTTATTATGGAGCAGCCGATGAACGGATAGCGTGTGCTTCTATGAGTTTATCTGAATTAATGAACGAATTATTATTAAATCCAACCCACCATGCAACATGATACTGTACCCGAAATATT
>JAZKGH010000183.1:0-351 GCA_040386055.1 Bacteroidota bacterium | reverse complement strand
CTTATCCGCCAAGAGAGTGTGGCATTGCCACATACTCACAGGATCTAATCAATGCACTTCGAATCCAATTTGATGAGTCCTTTAAGATGACCATTTGTGCGCTTGAAACGGATTGTGAAAAACACAAGTATGTTGACAATGTGCAGTATATTTTAGATACAACAGATGCTGTTTCCTATGATGCCCTGACGCGGGCTGTTAATGATAATACCGCTATCAAGATGGTGTTGTTGCAACATGAGTTTGGTTTTTTTGCACTGTATGAAACGGCCTTGTTGCATCTGTTGCAAACCATTAGTGTACCCGTAGTTGTAACCTTTCACACGGTATTGCCTGCTCCTGATGCAACGT
>JAZKGH010000182.1:0-12758 GCA_040386055.1 Bacteroidota bacterium | reverse complement strand
GCCGAATTTTCTACACCTTCAATCGAAGCGTTTACCTGTCCGAATGCAATATTATTAAAGATAGAATCATTAAACAAAATAGACTCTTGTGACACCATTCCCATTTGTTGGCGTAAATCCAGAATTTTGTATTCTTTGATATCAATGCCATCAATCAAGACCTGACCTTCGGTAGGATCGTAAAAACGTGGGATCAAATCGGTAAGGGTTGACTTTCCTGCACCTGAAGGGCCCACCAACGCAACTGTTTTACCTTTCTCAATACTCAGGTTGATATTCTTTAATACAGGCTCATCGCGGTACGAAAAACTCACATTTTTAAACTCAATGGTTTGATTGAATGAAGATAATTCTTTCGCATTTTGTGTTTCCACAATAATCTCTTCACTGTGCAGCACCTCTTCAATTCTGCCCAATGAAATTAATCCTTTTTGCATGCGCCCAAACGCTGTAGAAAAAGCTTTAATAGGTGGAATAAGTTGTGTGAAGATGGCCACAAATCCGATAAACATATCAGCTGTGATATCACCTTCTCCGCTTAAAACCATTCGGCCTCCAAACCACAAAATGAATGCAAGGATAGCAACGGTAAGGGTTTCTGAAATAGGAGAAGCCGCATCCAGTAAGCGGTTTCCCTGAATATACACATTTGTATATTGACCGTTTTGTTGTTTGAACCTGCGGTTTAAAAAATCTTGAGCATTAAATGCTTTGATAATGCGCACACCCATTAACGTTTCTTCAAAAAGTGAAACGAGGGTATCAAGCTTATCCTGCCCACGTCTGGCTTGTCTCTTGAGTTTACGGGTTACACGGCCCAAAAAGATGAGAATAATAGGCATACACAGGAAAACAATAAGTGTAAGCAAGGGACTCATCCAAATAAGTACAGAAAGCGAAATGATAACCGTGAGTGGCTCTTTGAACATTGCTTCAAATGAACTCATGATGGAATACTCCAACTCCTGAGCATCACTGCTCATGCGTGTAATTAAATCACCTTTGCGTTCAGAAGAAAAATACGAAAGTGGCAGGATAAGCACGCGCTGGTATAATTGGTTACGAAGATCCCTCACAATCCAGTTGCGCAAAGGAACCATGAAAAACAGTGCCAGGTAGCGACAAACGTTTTTCAGAAAAATCATGATCACAATGAGTACACTGATAAATATAAGTCCGGATTCAGGACCATGTGATGTAATGATTTGCGATATATAATATTTAAGGATTCCGTATAAAGAGTTGAAATTGGGAGAAAGTTCAGGTTTCACCAAAATCAATTCGTTTGGTTTAAACAAAATATTGAGAAAGGGCATGAGCAGTGAAATGGAGAACAGCTCAAACAGAATTGATAACAAATTGAACAGCACATTTAAAAAAGCATAGGCTTTGTAAGGTGCTACGTAACTGATGAGCTTAAAAAATCCTTTCATTTCGGTTCTGCCTGCGTAAGGTACTGCCGACAAATATCTAAAAATAATCTAAACCATTTATAGATATTTGCGGCATGAGTATAAGACAGGAAAAATTCGGCAAGGTGATTCAAAAGGAATTAGCCGACATCTTTCAGCAAAATCGTTCCGTAATGTTCAATAACGCGTTCATTACCATCAGTAAGGTAGAAGTATCTCCTGATTTGAGTTTTGCCAAAGTTTTTGTGAGCTTGCTTAACAATAAGGATAATGAGGCGATGATGGGAGTGCTGGAATTTCAGAAGAAAGCCATTCGCCATGAACTGGCATTAAAAATAAGAAAGCAGGTACGTGTAATCCCGGAAATAACGTTCATTTTGGATGATAGTCTGGATTACGTATTTCACATGGAAAAGGTATTTCAGGAAATTAAGAAGAAAGAAAAGTCGGATGAAGATTAATTTCATCATTTGTTAAATACACACACATTCTATATGTTTACCCAAACAAGCAAACAGCATTTTGGACAGTTTTTGGGATCTATTTAAACCGGAAGAACTCATCAGATATGGAGGCTTAGCCTTAATTCTGTTGATTGTACTGATTGAGAACGGTGTGTTTTTCGGGTTCTTTTTACCGGGAGATTCTTTGTTATTTACGGCAGGTTTATTGTGTTTTCTGGATGTGCTGGATGTTGATCTGGCGGTATTATTGGCGGGTATTTCAGCAGCCTCAACGCTTGGATATTATATAGGATATTATTTCGGCTACAAAACGGGGCAAGCATTATACACAAGGCCCGACACTTTATTTTTTAAGAAACAATACATTTACACAGCAGAGAATTTTTATAAAAAGTATGGTGGTATAGCGCTCATCATGGGTCGCTTTTTGCCCATTGTGCGCACCTTCGCACCTATACTTGCCGGTGTTGTAAAGGTTGATCATAAGGTTTTCTTTGCATACAATATTTTGGGAGCCATTTTGTGGCCTGCTGTCGTAGTTACATCGGGATATTATGTTGGGAGTGTATTTCCGAATGCCCTTAACTACCTTAATTATATTGTGATTGCATTTATTGTGATAACGGCTATTCCTGTATACAACAACATAAGGACACAAGCCAAAAAGAAAAAAGAAGAACCTAACGAATAAGCTGCTTAGCCTTATAAGCAGGGTAAATAGAGGTAATCAATCCTAAAAACAATACTGTTACAAAAACCAACGCTACATCACCCCACCGCACTTCTACCGGGTAGGCATTAAACAAGAATGAAGCCGATTGATCCAGACGAATAAAGCCATATTCGTGTTGAAAATAACAAAGCGTTACACCCAAAACCAACCCGATTACTGCACCGGTAAATGCCATCAATATACCTTGCCATGTAAACACAAAACGGGCCTGATTACCTGTAAAACCTAATGCTGACAACAACTCCATATCTCTCTTTTTTTCAATTACCAGTATGTATAAAGAGCCGATAGTATTTCCGGCAGCGATGAGCAGAATAAAGAAGAGGATAAAGTAGCTGATAAGCTTTTCGGACTTCATTACTTTATAAAAAGCCTCCCGTTGTTCAAAACGGTTCTTAACTAAAAATGTTGGTCCGCTAATATTCTTCAATTCCTCCTGAACCTTATCCCTATCAGCTCCCCTGGCTAGTTTAATTTCGATGGATGAATATTCATCCGGTCTATTGAGAAGGGTCCTTAAAAAGCGAATCGGTACAATTACATATTTATTATCAACCTCTTCCTGTACACTAAATATGCCTACCGGCAAAATCGTTTTGCGGGAAAAAGCACTCATTGGATTCAGTACGTCCACCTCTTCTCTGTTGGGTACATATATCTGGAGGCCTTCAAACAAATCATTCGGGTCAATGGAAAGCTGATAGCCCACACCCTGCCCTACCACTGCATAACTGGTATCTCCATCTTCCAGTAACAATGTTCCGGCCACCATACAACTATCCATTCCTGTTAGCGAAACAAAGTTCTCGTCAACACCTTTCACCGTTGCCAAATTTTGGCGTTCGCCATATTTTAACAGCACGTTTTCTTCGAGCACAAAAGAGATTTTTTCAACCCCCTGAACCGCTTTTATATTAACAATATGAAGTGTGTTCGCATGAAAGGTTTTTCCCTGTGCTGCCGAAATTTGCATATCGGCATCAAAGTTATTATACATGCCCATAAACAGTCCTTCAAAACCATTGAATACAGAAAGCACTACAATAAGTGCAGCCGCACCAACAATATAGCCAAGCAATGAAATGCCCGAAAGAATAGAAATGAGGTTGAATGAACCTCCACCCTTACGCGAGAAAAAGTAACGTTTTGCTATGTTGAGTGGGAGATTCATGGTTGATAAAGTTGATGTAGTGATTGGTTGATAAAGTTAATAAAGTAAATGACCTTATCAACCGATCACCTATCAACCAAATTACTTCCAGGCTTTCACAATCAAACCCGTTCCTGTTTTATGTGTGCTGTATGTATCTATCCAATTTAAGATATAAGCAAAGGGATAGGTAATAATGTAATAGAATGGAAGAATGATGAAAAACAACTTGGTCCCATTCAGCATACTCATCGGGTATTTCATGGATAGTTTCCAGGCAATTTTACCGGGAGCTCCATATGAATACAAAATTTCAGCTTTATCAAATCCTGCTTTTTTCAACTTCTCACGCATCTCTTCTACAGGGTAACCATCGCGTACATGCTCGCCAATGAACGATTCTCCATGCTCATCGGCATTACTGCCACCCTGATCGCTTGGTGTGGAAATAAGCAACATGGCTCCCGGTTTCATGCTTGTATGGAAGTGAGTAAACACATCTACATCTTCCAAGATATGTTCCATTACATCCACACACAATACCAAATCGTAAGCATTGGTTGCATGTGGCTGGGTAAGATCGCCAACACTAAATGTTACATTATTAATACCACATTTGCCAAAGAAGTCGTTGCAATCTTCAATCTGATCATCCTTCACATCAACGGCTGTGATGTTACAATTTTTGTTTTTATTGGCAATGTAAAAGGAATACTGTCCGAAGCCTGAGCCGGCATCCAGCATTTGAAACGAATCATGAAATTTAGGCCATGCCCTCAACTCTCGATGAATATGCCAAGTACGTAACAATAATAAATCAAGCAGTTTGTAAAATAACTTGCGTAAAAAGATTGATTTATTAAAAACAGTGCCTAAGTCTTTCTTTATCGGATCGTATTCCATGCGATGAGTTTTCGGTTAAAAGGTCGCAAAATAAAAAAAGCCGCTTACAAAATGAGTGTTTTTTTAATCGAAGCACAGATAACATTCATTCCAATGCAAGTCAAGGCGTTAGTCAAAGGCGCTTCGGGTGCTTAAGAACCCATGATAAATGGGGTAACTCGGCATTATTTTTGATATCCTTAAGATAACGTAATAAAGAGGTGAAAAACGTACCAAACATGCTTTTTACCAAAATATTTCATTGCCTTCATTAGCTAAAGCCGTTTCTTTGCTTTGCCTTAAAATTATAATTCGACATATGAAATTGAGTGTACGCCCTTTGCTATTTATGATACTATTTATTTCAGCTGGTACTAGCTATGCTCAAAAAACAGAAATAGGCATTCTACTTGGTGGTTCGTATTACTATGGTGATATTGTCAATACCACTTATGTTCAATCACAGTCTATCCATCAAGCCGGAGGGTTGTTTTTAAGGAAACACTTAAGTAAAAAAGTATGTATCCGGTACAATTTAATGTACGCCCGATTAGGAGCGGCAGATTCGAACCTCGTTGCTAATAAGGCAAATGCATTTCAGCGAACCCGAAACTTAGCTTTTTATGCGGATGTATTTGAACTTTCTGCGGTGGTAGAATATAATTTAGTTCAGGATCACAACAGGGGAAGAAGAATTAAAAACCGATTGATTCCTTATGTATATGGAGGGTTAGGGCTATTTTACTATGAACCCAAAGCTATTCATCCGATTACAGGTGAGGCCATAGCTTTAAGGTCTTTAAAGTTGGATGGTTTATCATACTCTCCTATTGCACTTGCTGTTCCTTTGGGTGTTGGTGTTCGTTATTATTTGAATAAAAACTGGCAAATCGGGTTGGATTTAGGAATGCGTTTTACATCCACTTCCCATCTTGATGATATTAACGGTATTTCGTACTACCAGAGTCCGACTGCACTTCCATCCGAAGATGCTAGAATCATGTCGGACCGAAGCGAAGGCAACATATATAGCAACGGTGGAGGGAAGAGAGGAAAGATTGGCTTCATCACGGATATGTACTACATCGGAGGCGTAACACTTACGTACCGATTATGGCCTAACGGTGCCGGAGGAGGATTTCGTGGTGCTGCCGTTCATTGTCCTCGTTTTTTCTAATTGTATCGGTTGTGTTATCAATAGCATTCTATTTCTACACTTGCCAACCTTAATATTCAGCTATTGTAAATGTAAATTATAGCAAGATATTTGGAATAAATGAAAACACCTCTAGTTCGTGCCTTTATCTTATTATTTATACTTCTTATTTCGCAGTCAATTGTTGCCCAAAACAATAACTGGCACGCAGAGTTTAATGCTATTAAAGATAAAGGTGAACAGATTGATTGGGTATTTAACACTATTTATACCGAAAACAGATACAAGGAAGTTCATCCTGAAATATTGGAAGCAGGCTTTAAGCTTGCCACAATCGTAAAATCAGATAGCAATACTGCAAAACTGTATTTAAGCAAGGCCAAATATGAGCAACGCGAACATAATGTAGAAGCCGCCTGGGCCAATTGTCAGCAAGCTAAAATTCTCTTTTTGCGAAGCCGGAAATATGATTATGCAGCCGAAGTATTGTTTGTTCAATGTCAACTCTTATTGCACCAGGGCGAAGGCGATAGCATTGTGAACATGTTGAGCAATCAAAAAACGGTGATCCGATTGGCAAGCCCAGCTAAACAAGGGCGGTTACAAAACATGTTTGCCAATGGACATAATGCAGCCGGAAATGCGGATGTCGCATTGCAAGAATATAAAAACGTGGTTGCGTGGGCTGAGCGATTACAGGATACTTCTACCCTGCTTGCTGCCTATTCCAATATTGGCGCATTATCCAACAACAGCGATTCAATGTTGGTGTGGTACCGAAAGATTCTCTCCTTATCTAATCCCGAAGGCCGGTTTGCCAACAGGTATGTGAATGCATTGTTCAGGATTGGATATGAATACACACAACGGGACGGGATATTGAAGGATAGTGCATTGTACTATTTTCTGGAAGCAGAAAAGTATGCCGATAAGGAAGAAAGTCCTGTTTTTAAAATGAATTTATACAACGCCTTGGGTACCTTCTTTTCTTCAAAAGACGAAAACAACCTGGCATTACCTTACTTCCGAAAATCTTTCCAATATTCAAGTCCTTCATTTGCTAAAACCAACCTTACTATTCTGAATCTAGCTTCCACCTTTGTGAGTTTGCGTCAGCAGGATTCAGCATATTATTACCTGCAATTGTGCAAAAAACGGCTGGATGAAAAGCAGGATGATTATGCCTATTTAAACTATCATCAAACAGCTGCTGAATTTGAAAAACTAAAGGGTGACTCATGCGGATTGGATGTATTGAGAAATTATAACGAGGCTCTAAAGTTTGCTGTAAAACTCAAAAACGACTGGCATAGTTCCGCTCTGTTATCTCTTATTATTCCTTGTTTAACCCAAAACGCCAAACTTGACAAAGAGCGATTAGATATTGCCAAAGCCACCTTACAATACTGCAGCTTCTTTTACCAGCCCCTCAAAGATGCAAATAATCGACTGGTCTTTTCAGTGTTTTTAAAAAACTATGCCGCATTGGAATCGCATGTGGGTAGCAAAGAAATGGCTGCTGAGCTATATAAAGAGCTTTCGGAAATCTTATCCCGGGTGAATGATGAGAATTACGCGAAGGGAATGGGCGAAATGCTTATTAAATATAAATCGGAAATAAAGGATGCTGAGATTGCTTTTGGCCAAAGAATGAATCTGCTTTTAATGACAGGATTGGTGTTTTTATTCATAGTCGGGGTTTACATTTTTATCAATTTCAGGAGAACAAATATTCTGAACAAAAAAATAACCGAACAAAAAGCGGAGTTAGAAAAATTAGCCAATACGCAGCAGGTTATGTTTTCGGTAATCAGCCACGACCTGAGGGCTCCCATCAATTCTTTACACGCTGTTGTGAATGTGCTGGGCGATGATGGTGATTATGCACACCGCATGCCCGAGTACACAAAATTATTATCAAAATCACTGGGAGCAGCCGAGGGGTTGCTCAACAATTTATTACTCTGGACAAGTACCCAAATGCAGGGGTATAAAGTTGATATAACCCAAGGGGATATTCAAAAAGTATTACAGGAAAACATAGAGCTGTTTAGCAAAGAAGCAATGGGTAAAAACATTACCGTAACCGATTTACTGCAAGGAACATTGACTGTCAATACAGATCATAGTGTCATTAAAACTATTGTGCGCAACCTCCTGAGCAATGCTATCAAATTTACTCCCAATGGTGGGACAATTTTGTTGAATGCCGCCATTGTTAAAAATGAGCTTTGCATTAGCGTGCGTGATTCGGGAGTTGGAATCGCTAAAGAAGATTTGGATAAACTATTTGACAAAACCAATTTGCACACCACAACCGGTACCAATAAAGAAATGGGGACGGGCATTGGCCTGTCGCTTTGTTATGAGTTGGTGCAACTGCTGAATGGAAATATAAAAGTGGAATCAGCCATTGGCAGCGGAACATTGTTTAGCGTTCACATTCCACTTGCCTAAAAATCACTCTTCGTTGCGGCTCAGCAAATGCTGATTTACGGCATTACGCATTAAAGCATCTTTGTATGACGCTCCAATGGGAATAAGGTGTTTCCCGATGCGTAATTCTGTAGGTTTAATTTCTTCAATTTTACTTTGCGGAATAATGAACGAACGATGTACCCGCATAAATTTTGCCGGAGGAAGTGCTTCCTCTATTCGTTTTAAACTCACCAATACAATATGCACTTTATCATCAGCAGTATATATTTTGCTGTAATTGCTCATCGATTCAATATACTCAATATCGTTAAAGCGGATCTTGAGGTAATTATTATCGGTGCGGATCATAAAATGATCTTCGGCCGGATTAAAGTTTTCGGCAGAGCCCACCTGCGGTTTCTCGCTCAATTGTTTACGTGTGTTGCAGATTTCCATGGCCTTGTTTGCCGCCTTTAAAAACCGGATAAAGTCGATCGGTTTCAGCATATAATCCGCAACATCCAACTCATAACTTTCCAGCGCATATTCTGCGTGAGCGCTTATCAATACAAACACAGGAGGATTTTTTAAGGTACGGATCATATCAATGCCTTTGAGGTCGGGCATATCAATATCGCTGAATACAATATCAACTTCAGTAGTATTGAGAATCTGAAGCGCTTCGATGGCACTGTTGCAACGTGCCACTATCTGCAATTGGTCTGTTTTTTTAACAAAATGTTCCAGTGCATCCAGTTCTATCAGATTGTCGTCTACAAGTAAGCAAGCATACTTCATGGGGTAAAGATAAAAATTAAACTGAGTTTAGTGTACCTGTAAACCTTGTTCGTCAATTTTCCGGAGGGGTTCGTCCTCTTTTTTTCTTGCTCTTTAATAGTAGTGGTAAACTCGGATACCAAAATCTCCGGTTATCATGAAAAAATTACTATCATTCCTGTTTGCGTTTACGTGCTTTTTGTTTGCCAATGCACAAGTTCCGGGCAATGCGTTAAGCTTTGATGGAGTAAACGATTATATAAGGATACCGGATGCGGCCTTTTTACGCACGGATACTATCACAGTAGAGATGTGGATCAGACCTCAGTCTGCCAACGGATCAATATTGTGTAAACCAAACAGCCTTGGAGCAAATGGAGCCTACAATATTTATATGGCCAATAACAGTTTCTCGATATCAACCCTAAATAATGGCAATCAAAAAACAACCGCCCAGTATACGTATGTTCAAGGGCAGTGGTATCATTTAATGGCAATATTCGCTCCTAACAGGATGGCCTTATATGTAAACGGTATTTTGAATGCTTCTGTTGTTAACACAGGATTTTCTTTGGATCAGAGCGTTTCTCCTATTACAGTAGGGGCTAATCCTGCGTTAAGCAACTTCGGAAATTTCACTATGGATGAGTTACGCATTTTCAGAACCAACAGGGAAAGTTTTGTAAGTTTGGATATGCGCACCCAGATCAGCGCAGGTACATCGGGGTTAAGTTTGTATTATGATTTTGACCAGGGAATAGGGGGAGCGAACAATAGCGGCAATAATTTTATAGTTGACCAGACTTCCAATAATAACTCCGCAACACTTTTTAATTTTGGATTTCTGGGTAGTATTTCCAATTGGGTGAATAGTTTAGCCATAGTTGTTCCTACCATTAAATCTGCCACAAATATTGTACACAATGCTTTTCAGGCAAATTGGTCTTCTCCTGTCACCGGTATGGTAACAAACTATTTATTGGATGTATCCACCGTGGGCAATTTCAGTTCCTTTGTTCCGGGATACAATTCCCGTGATGTGGGTACTGATACATCCTATACGGTAACCGGCCTTACATCCAATGCTATTTATTATTACAGGGTAAGAGCCGACAAAACCGGGATGAATGGCCAGGGAGCATATACTGATGTCAGTTCTGTGACCACTCCTTATGCCATTCCTGTTATTATCTCTTTTGTGGCAGATACTTCTTATGCAGGGCAGGCAATCACTATCAATGGTGATAATTTCAAGGGGATCTCATCTGTGAAATTCGGAGATTCGTCCGCTTCTTTTTTTGATGTTGTTTCTCCTACTAAGATCGTTGCCGCCATCGGTAGTAATATACGCTCCGGAAATGTTACGGTAACCAATCCTGCAGGAACCGGTTCCCGTTCAGGTTTTGTGTTTCTACTCCCGCCTACTGTCTCTTCTTTTACTCCCGTTTCCACATCAGGACTTGGCGATACGATAACGATTACCGGAACCAACTTTGAAAGGGTATTATCTGTAACATTCGGAGGGATTTCTTCTGCTTTTACCGTGGTCTCTTCCACTACTATCAAAGCTGTTGTTCAGGTGGCCATTAGTGGAAATGTTTCGGTTACAACTCTTGCTGGAACAGCCAGCAAATCCGGTTTCTCCTTTACGCCAACTACCATTAGTGGAGTAACGGCTATTTGCAAGGGAGGAAATACAACATTGACAGCAACAGGTTTAGTCCCCTTTACCTGGTACGATGCAGCAACAGGTGGGAATTTAGTTTTTACAGGAGCTGTTTTTACTACTCCTGTGCTTAGCAACAATAAAACCTATTGGATTTCTCCTAACGGAGGAAAACGAGCAGTGGTTAATATTGCAGTTTATGACAGCAGCAGAGCCGTAGTATCTGCCACACCGACATTGAGTGCGGTTGGCGATAGTGTAAAGCTGAACGGAACAATAGCCGTTGGCGATATCACCTGGTATACAGACTCTCTGGGAGGCGTTTCTTTAGGTAATTCTTTAAACGGGCAGGATTTTTATGCTACGCCATTACAAACCACAACCTTTTACGCACAAAGACGTACAGACACCGTCTTTGGATATACAGGGGCTCCACAACAATGGATAGTACCTGCGGGAGTTACAAATATTAAAGTGGATATGTCGGGAGCCAAGGGTGGAGAAGTGAGTGGTCCTGCCGGAAAGGGAGGACGTGTTATAACCACCATGAATGTTACACCCGGACAATTATTATATATATATGTAGGAGGACAAGGTGTAGCTGCCGGTGGATGGAATGGAGGAGCACCCGGTCATCCTGATTATAGAGATGCTTTTTTTACAGGGGGCGGGGGCGGTACTGATATCCGGGCTGGGGGCACTGATGTGACCAACAGGCTTATTGTAGCAGGGGGTGGTGGTGGTGGCCTTAATGGTCAGGTAGGTGGAGATGGTGGCGGATTGATTGGTGCAGATGGTGCTTATGACAATTGCCCAGGCTGTGGCTCTGGAGGGGGTGGAAGCCAGTTTGCCGGTGGCGGTGGTGGTTATGGTGGTGGATTAGGTTACGGTGGCGTTCCCGGTGTTCTTTCCGGTGGCAACCGCGGTGCCGGTGGTGGTGGTGGTTATTATGGTGGTGGTGGTGGAACCGGAAGTGGTGGCGGTGGCGGTGGAAGTAATTATACCGATCCTGCATTATGTCAAAACGTCCAACATACCAGGGGTTATAGTAACGGAGATGGTATCGTTACCATAAGTTATTATTCGTCATGTGGTATAAGGGTGCCTGTTAAAGTTACAATGTACCCGCCTTCTACCATTACTTCTTTTGTGCCTGATTCGGCCGGAACAGGCGATACCATTCTGATCAAAGGAACAAATTTTACAGGCATGAGATCCGTACGTTTTGGAGGTACTGCTTCTGTTTCATATACGGTGGTTTCCGATACTGTATTGAAAGCCGTTGTTGGAAACGGAGCTACAGGAGCCTTGTTTTTAAATGGAAGAGGTGGTCTCGTTACGAAAAGCGGATTTAAATTTATTTCGCCAAGAGTAACATCTGTTACACCTTTAATTGTTATAGCAAATACAACTATTACCATTAAAGGGAGATATCTCAGAGGTACAACTTCTGTAACGTTTGGCGGTGTGCCGGCAAGTTTTACCATTCTTTCCGACACTTCCATTCAGGCACTGGTCATAACAGCCGCTAACGGAAATGTTGTAGTAAGCAGCCCTTCCGGTGATCTCGTATTCCCGGGTTTTGAATTTTTTAAAGCTCCGGTATTAACAAGTCTGTCCCGTTTAACAGGTGGAACAGGGGATACTATTATATTGTCCGGAACTTATTTTACCGGAACAAGTGCTGTTCAAATCGGAGGAATAGCAGCAGCAGCTTTTACTGTTCTGTCGGATAGTTCCATCCGTACAATCATCGGAGCAGGTTCAACAGGAAACATTAGTGTAACTACGTTCGGAGGTACTACATCTCTTAATGGTTTTGTTTATTATGTGATCCCTGCGATTGTATCCTTTACACCAACCACAGGATTTATGGGGCAACCGGTTATCATTCGCGGGTCGCATTTCACGAGCACAAAAAGTGTTACGTTTGGAGGTGTATCCGCTGCATCATTTACGGTTTTATCTGATACAGTAATTTCTGCGTTACCGGATACGGGAATCAGTGGAAATGTTAAAGTAATCACAGCAGGCGGTGCTGCACAACTTGCTGGTTTTATATTAATACCACCTGCATCGATTGCTTCATATAGTCCGGTA
>JAZKGH010000181.1:0-7983 GCA_040386055.1 Bacteroidota bacterium | reverse complement strand
CTATTTTCTATATTCTCATACGCTTTTCCGCTTAGAACCGGGTGCGTACAAAATGCACGAACACTTCGGGCTCCCTTATCCATCATCAATCCGGCACTTTTTGTGAGTGTACCTCCCGTATCACAGATATCGTCAATAAGTACGATATCACGGTCGGTTACATCCCCGATTACAACCATACTGGCAATCTCATTTGCCCGCTTGCGATGTTTATCGCAAATAACCATATCACATTCAAAATACGATGCTACTTCCCGGATGCGATTAGCGCTACCCACGTCGGGTGCTGCAAAAGTTAAGTTTTCTAATTGAAGGCTTTCAATGTATGGAATGAAAATGGCAGAAGAATCCAGGTGATCAACCGGGATATCAAAATAACCCTGTATCTGGGGCGCATGTAAATCCATAGTAATGATGCGATCGGCTCCGGAGGCTGTAAGCATATTTGCTACCAATTTACTCCCAATAGCAACTCTCGGCCTGTCTTTACGATCCTGACGGGCATAGCCGTAATATGGCATTACCGCAATAACCTTATACGCAGATGCCCGCTTTGCAGCATCCACCATTAAAAGCAACTCCATTAAATTGTCCGAAGGTGCAAACGTACTTTGTATCAAAAAAACAGATTTCCCCC
The DNA here is from genome assembly GCA_040386055.1 of Bacteroidota bacterium. Classification (GTDB taxonomy): domain Bacteria; phylum Bacteroidota; class Bacteroidia; order UKL13-3; family UKL13-3; genus UKL13-3. The sequence continues at coordinate 7,346 of JAZKGH010000181.1, read as the reverse complement.
TGATGCTTTCTTTAAATTCAACTCCTATTTCTCCGTCACTGAACCTTTGTATATTTACCTGGCCCAAGGGTTCTCCAAATTGTTTCGCTATTTTTTCTGCTAGGTATTGAGATCCGGTGCCCGAGAATATTTTCACATTCGATTTCATGTAATGAATGATTGTAGATGTTGAAAGTTTTGCGAAAATACAGTTTAGTTGATGTGTATTAAAATTTGATTTATGGACGATCCCAAAAAACAAAATACTTCAATAAAAAACTGGATGGCAGACGATAGGCCCCGGGAAAAAATGCAAATGAAAGGTGCAGCGGCCCTAAGCAACTCAGAACTCCTGGCTATCCTTATCAATAATGGCAACAAAGAAAAGTCAGCCCTCGCCCTGGCAAAAGATGTGCTTGAATTGGGGCAAAACAACTTAAACGAACTGGGAAAACTTACACTAACCGATTTTCAAAAAATTAAAGGCATCGGCGAAGCAAAAGCGATTACCATTGCGGCTGCATTAGAGCTTGGACGGAGGCGCCAGAGCAGCGAGTTGTTGCTTAAAGCGACGGTGCGAACGAGTGGAGAAATAGCAAATTATTTAAGAGTTGTGTTACGAGACTATACACATGAAGTATTTGCTGTTGTGTTTCTGAACCGTGCCAACAAGATTCTAAGCTTTCAAATTATTAGCGTTGGCGGCTTAACCGGCACCGTAGCAGATCCCAGGATTATTTTAAAGAAAGCAATAGAAGCTGAAGCCACTTCTATAGTATTAAGTCATAATCACCCGTCAGGGAACCTAAAGCCGAGTCGTGCGGATGAAGAGCTTACCGAGAAAATAAGGCAGGCAGCTGTGTTCCTCGACATTCGTGTGCTGGATCACATCATCGTTAGTGATGAAGGGTATTTCAGCTTTGCAGATGAAGGATTGATTTGAAAAATTATTTGGAATTCAACAGGTCAAAGAAGAATGTAATGTTCTCTTCAAAGTTTTCTTTGGTTGTATTATTCAATACTTGTAACGCTTCAGTTTCGGCAGCGAATTGCTTTTTTAACGTGGTTAGGTTAGGCTTGATCTTCACAAATTGCGTGGCACCCTTAGGCAGGTAATAGAATTCACTATTTATTACAAACTCCATCACATTTGTTTGTGCAAGGTCTAGTGCTGCCCTTTGCATGTCAGCCTTATAAGACTTGTAGAGGCTGTACTTGGAGCCATCTGCCAATCGCTGAAAGTACATTTTCTTACCCGGCTCTATTTTATTCGCATTGATAAAAGTAACCGGCTGGGTGAATTTTTTATCGTTGTCAATTTTTACGAAAAAAGAGTCCAATTCCTCAAAGCTCAGCGTTACAATATCCTTTTTGTTTTCCTGCATCACACTTACATTCTGGGTATAGGTATCAAATACCAAAGGCATGTTAACACCAAAACCCAGCGTAGTAAATAAGTCTGAAACGTTTGCACCTTTTAGTAAGTAAGAGTTCCCTTTTACTTTGTAATTTCCGATACGTTGAAATTCCTCCTGGTAAAATTGACTGGTAGCTTTAGATCTCATGTTAGATTGAAACACCATCATATCTTGCCCTATAACTATGGAAGATGCACTACAACAAAAAATAAAAAGAAGAGAAAAGCGGAAGTGTTTATACGTAATCATAGCAGTAAATTTAAGGGTATTACAACAAAAGAGAAAGTTAATAAAAAAGTTATGCTTCAGCAGTTGGTCCACCAAAATTAAAAGGAATTTCTACCGCTTCCATGTCTTGAATTGGCCCATTGGCAGCTTCGAATTTCTGAACATTCTCCATCATTGCTTTCATAAATCGCTTGGCATGAAAGGGGGTTAAAATAATGCGACTTTTAACTTTGCTCTTAGGAGCGCCGGGCATCACATTCACGAAGTCTACAACGAACTCTGCGTGGCTATGGGTAATAATAGCAAGGTTGGCGTAAGAACCTTCAGCTACTTCTTCTGAAATCTCGATGTTGAGTTGATTCTGAGGCAAATTTTCGATTGACATAAAATATTTTTTTAAAGGTAAATACAAAATGCTCCACTAGGGAGCATTTTGAAAAAATTGTAATCCGAAGCTTATATTACCTTGGGCCTACGTAGGTCAAAGTATCCATAAAAGCTCTTTCGTTATTTGCATTGTATCGGAAATATACATACATCTTCTTAGTAGCCTCATCATATCTTCCCTGGCCGCTCAATGGCCCACTGTAAACACTAATTGGAGGCCCCGCTGCAGAAGCATTAAACACATTGGTAACTAAGTTGGAAACCGGATCAAACCTTACTGTAGGCGCAACAGTTGCACCATACCAGCTAAGTCCGGTTGAGGTCATGATCGGATGGCCCACACTTCCTGCCTGCGGCCAATAAAAAATTACATCATTGGCACCCGTTGTGATCATATGCATTTCTTCGTCAGCCACTAAAAGTTGATAACCAGGACGATTGTGGTAACTATTCATTGTGTAAACGCCATCATACTTATTTTTAGCGCCAATGGTAGTAACATATGTGCCATAATTCTGGCTAATAGTATAGCCGGCGGGTGTTACACTTGCTATCCTGAACGCTAAACCATACGTGGTTGAAGGGTCAAAAGCGATGGCATTAGTTCTGATTTTCACGCTAGTTTCTCTTTGTCCTTTTGGTATTACAACACTCAATCCACCTTCGATGGTAAATAATGATTGCGGCATACGTACAACAGCAGTACCGTTTTCAGTATTGTATGCATTAATTAATGCAACAGATGTACTGGTATCAATTGTTACTGTTATATCTTCTTGTGCAACCTCTGCAGCTGCAAGTCGAACGGTGAGAACAGCTAAAGCAAGACTGGAGTCCTTAAAATCCAAAGCCAGAGACCTTGAATGGGAAGGATCAAAATTTACTGCAAGTTCGATCACTTTAGGAACCCCGGTAAGGTCATGACCGATTAAACCATCTTCATACTCCTTATCCTTTAGGCAAGATACCAGGCTCACAATGAACAGGCCGGCAAAAAGCATTTTTATAAATTTATTCATTTCTGTTATTTTAATGTTTAAATGAAATTAAATTACCTGTCCCAGAAAATTGGAGACGTGAACGGATTTGGATCTCCCTCAGCTGCTACGTTAGTAGGATTGTAATTATACTCAGCTTGTGGATATCTATACCTCAAAGGAATATTTGCTCCAACACTTGGCGACAATGATTTTGGCACGGCAGGAAAACCTGTTCTTCTATAATCTACCCATGCTTCAAAATTATTGATTCCAACCAAAGCCAGATATTTCTGAGTGATAATTAATTTGATTTTGTCCGTGTTGGTATCCCAATCTACAATCGCATTTCCACTTGCCAGGTAAGCATTAGCCGTTGCAACGGCATTGGTAACACCCAACCAAATAAATGATTCTCTCACGGCAGCTTCATAAGCCGCTTTGGCATTGCCTGCCATCCAACCACGTTGTATAGCTTCCGCTTGTAGGAACATGCTTTCAACTGACGTAAATAACCACTGTGCCTGGCCCGGGCTACGGGCAAGACCTGGACCACCAACTCCAGAAGAATTGATAGATTTTGGGTTATTTGGGTTTGGATCAACAAAACCATAATCATACCCAAAATAATTGTTACCTGATAATGGCGTCTGTGCTACATCAAAAAAGTATTGATAACGAATATCGCCAGTTGTTCTAAAGATATTCAATACATAGTTATTAGCCCTATTGTATCTGTCATTAAACACACCAGCAACATCCTGCTCGTAAGTATCCCAAAAAGGATTTTGCTGTGTTGCACCAGTTCCGCTAAACGCCTTGGCATAACCAGGTTGAACGGAAGCAGTTTCACCAGACATCAAAAAACCCTCAGGAGATGTTTTGGCAAGTTCAGCCGAATGAGAAATGAGACTCACTTGTGATAAACGAACTACTAGTTTCAAGCGCTGAGTATTGATGAATTTTTTCCATTTTGTAGCATTACCACCAAACATTATATCGGCACTTTCAATCTTGATATCTTCCCCGGGCGCAGCCGCACTGATAAGAGCAGCAGCGTTATCTAGTTGAACAAAAAGATCTTTGTAGATATCCTCTCCCTTATCATAGGCAGGAGTAATGTTTCCACCCAGATCGAAAGCCTTGCTGTAAGGAACATTGTTATAAATATCTACGAGATTCATAAAACCGATTGTCTTCATGGTTTTGGCGATCCCCTCATAAAACTTTTGACCAGACGCTTTGGCTTTCTTTTCCATAACATCATAATCATTGAGATTGTCATACCAAAATGACCATGTTCCCGCTCCAAATCCTGTAGTAATGTTATAAGATTCTTCTTCAGTGCTAGGCCCGTAGTCACCACCACGGGTCCAATAGCCCATCCAACGAGCCACCGATGCATATCCAGCTCCCACCTGCGCTGCCGTGGAATGCAAAGCTCTTGGTAGAATAAGATCCGGTGTAATCGAACCCTCTGTAGGAGAGTTCGGGTTCGTATTAATGTCCAGGTAACTTTTTTTACACCCTGTTAAGAAGGCGAATAAAATAAGTACCAGATAAATGTATTTTTTCATAATTAAGCCATTTAAATTTTAAAATTCATGAAACTAGAATGTAGCAGTCACATTGATACCTATTACCCTTGTTGGAGGATTGATCTGAGATGTGCTCACACCTGCCGTGTTGCCAGTTGTAAAGTTGAAATCCGGATCTGTGAATTGGTTTCCTTTTGGAACCCAAAGAAACAGGTTTCTTGCGTTTAATGTCACATTAACCGCTTTAATTAACTTTTGGTTCGCAAAAACACTTGATGGAAAATCGTATCCAAGTGAAACTTCACGTACTCTCCATGAATCTGCACTAATAAGGAAATTAGATGTAACAGTTCTATAAATACCAGTATAAAAGTTGTTGATATCGTTAATTGTAACGTCGGTATTCTGTACAAACTTGCCGGTTCCATCATCGTACGACGAATTTGGAAATACGAAACGCTCACGATGATTTTGTGCAGTAGCTGCAGAAACACCTGTCCAGGCCATTGCAGAACCAATACCTGCATAAGCATAGTGACCACCACGGTATTCACCCACTACAGAGAAAGTCAGTCCTTTGTAACTTACTGAAGGATTCAAACCTACGATCCATAATGGTGAAGTGCGACCATACTGTTTTAGGTTGGCATCTACAGAGGGAAGACCTGTGGATCTATCAACAATTACTCTACCCTGATCGTCTCTCTTATAATCGTTTGCGAAGAATACAAAGGCAGGTTGACCTACAAGTGCGTAGTTAGATGCCGTTGCAAATCCACCAATTGCCAGCCTGTCAAGCCCCTCATAAATTGACTTTACTTCACTAGTGTTGTATGAAGCATTTGTTTTGAAGTCAAGTCTTACTTTTCCTAAATTAACCAATGGAGTTAACTTCAGATCTAACTCAATTCCTTTATTTTCAAAAGCAGCAGCATTTACTACTGCACCGGTATAACCAGTTGCGGATGATAACTGAACATTGATGATTTGATCGGTGTTGTCCTGAGAATAAGCAGACGCTTCGAAGATGATTTTGTCTTTGTTGAAACCTAACTGCAAACCAACTTCTTTACTGTTGATAAACTCAGGCTTCAAATTTGGATTTAAGGCTGAGTTTGAAGCGGTGAAACCTGGAACATTGTAAGGGAAACCGGCACTGGTTCCGCTAAAAGTAGAAGCCGTCTGGTAAGGAGAGATATCTGCGTTGGCAGTTTTGTTCCATGAAGCATTCACTTTCACAAACGAAAGGTATTTGCCAGATTTCAGACTTGGAATAGCATCACTCAAAACAAGTGAAGCATTTACGCCTGGATAAAAGAAGCTGTTATTCCCAGCTGCAAATACAGATGCCCAATCGTTACGGCCCGTAAACTGTACATTTAAAAAGCCTTTATAGCCTACGTCAATAGAACCATAAACGGACATCAGACGGCTTTTTGATAGACCATTGCCTCCGGTTACACCACCAACACCATTTGAGATATTGAACAATTCGGAAACTACAAGGTTCGTAGCTCCAACGTTTGAACTTCTCACTTCAGATTCTCTTAGGTAATGACCTGCAATAACATTGAATTTAAAGTCCTTAACAGTTTTGTTGTAGTTGGCAAATACCTCAGATGACAAACGACTACGCCTGTTATTGCCTTGGTTTAAAGAACCTGGAATAGGTGTATTAGTATTTGAATTTGTAGCAGTTGAAGTCACTTGACCTTTGGATGTGCTTTGTGTGTTGGAATTTCTAAAAGTTCCGGCAATTCTCCAGGTAAAACTTAAAGATTGTGAAGCTTTAAAACCAAGATCTAAATTGGTCAAAAGATCGTCAACAACACCCCTATTACGCCAGTTGTCCAAAGCTACATAAGGATTTAAACCATAGTGGTTGAAATAGGTATCATATTTTGCAAACGGATTGTTCCTGAAATCTTTGTATGATGTAATTGGGACTTGTGCAGGCGTATTGAAGATCAGGTTCAACAAACCGTCATTCAAACCTACGTTGTTCGCAGCATTATAAGCGCCCATCGCCGCATCATCAAATACATTGTAATTCTGCTGGATATAGTTTACGCTCAAACCAGCTTTAAACTTGCCGTAAGTTCTATCAGAGTTCAACCTGATACCAGTACGGCGATTTCTATCATCAGGTACGATGCCAGTAATGTTGGCATCCTGGAAACTTAAATAAAAATCTTTTACACCAAATGAAACATCGGTTTGATTGGTCATACCGGTATTAAAAAATTCTTTTCTTGAATTGTTAGGTGTATATGGTACCATTTGCTGTGTACCATTGTTTAAAGGAGAACCCAATTCTACCATTGAACCGTCAAAAGCAGGTCCCCAAGACCAGTTTTCGTATGGAATATAAGCACCAGATCCACCACTTCCAAATTCAGTTTGGAACTTAGGAAATAGGGAAATTGATGTAAACTGTGTAGTCCTACTTAAAGTTACAACTGGAGTTAAGCGACTGCCACCTCTCTTAGTTGTCACAACGATAACACCATTACGTGCATCAGGACCATAGATGCCGGCGCCAGATGCGCCTTTAAGGATGGTAACATCCTGAATGTCCTGTGGATTCAATGAAGACAAAAAATTCAAATCTGTCTGCACACCATCCAATAAAAGCATAGGGTTGTTGTTTCCGGTTAATGAACGAATACCCCGTAAGTTGATTTTTACGTCTTCGAACACGCCATTATTAACTGACGTTACATTTAGCCCCGACACTTTACCCTGTAAACCATTTGCAATGTTCACCGGATTAGATTGGGTAAGTTCTGCGTTGCTCACTTTGGCAGTTGAATAACCAA
>JAZKGH010000180.1:0-4044 GCA_040386055.1 Bacteroidota bacterium | reverse complement strand
ATTTTAATGAAAAGTATATCGAGAGTGAAAAATATCCGAAAAGTACTTTCAAAGGAAAAATCAATGAAGATGTAGATCTAACCAAAGACGGAGAATATAAGGTAACTGTTACTGGGAAACTGAATATTCACGGAGTAGAGTTGGAGAGAACCATTCCCGGTATTCTTGTGGTAAAAGACGGTGTGATTACTATTAGCTCAAAGTTTAAAGTGAAAGAGGTTGACCATAAAATTGAAATTCCAACATTGGTAGTTGCCAAAATTGCGGAAGAAATTGATGTGGTAATAGATACCAAATTGATGGCAAGAAAATAAGAGCGAAAAGAGCTATTATACAAAAGACCATTCGGGAAACCGGATGGTCTTTTGTATTTAGTGAGCAATGAAACTTATAAGTAATGCCATTCCTACTCCCGCTAATATAGCAACCAGTTTGCGCTCACTGAAATGATGGTTTTCACTGTTTTCAAATAAAATAGTAGTGGAGATAAACAGGAAAATTCCGGCAACAAAAGCCAGTACCCGATTGAAAATGTAATCAGGTAAAAAGCTACTCAATGCGGAACTGATCAACATTCCCGATGGAGCCATTAACGCATAGGCAAAAAGCAATATCCAAACAGTTGATTTTTTAATATGCTCACTGCCTAAAATACTCATCAATGCAAAAGCTGCAGGCAATTCATGTAATGCAATACCTATGGCCATCGAATTATTGTGAATCAACCCTAACGGAAGACCTTCAGTAAAAGAGTGCAGGCACATACTTAAAAATAAGCCCAGCGGTAAAGCCATATTGTGGTTGTGCTTATGCACGTGTAAATGTCCGTGCTCCGCTCCATCTGAAAATCTGCTGATGAAAACCTGAAAGAAAAATCCGGCTAAAACAATGATGGACGTATTGCTATTGCCTTCACTGAAAATTTCGGGAAGCAGATGTAAAATAGTGATGGAAAAAATATATCCACCCGCAAAAGCCAGAAACACCTTTAATATGTTCTCGTTTTTATAACCCGACTGAATAGCCAGAAAGCCTCCAGTAAAAGGAGCTGCGAATAATAACAGAATAATCCAGTTAACCATTTGATGTATGGAGTTTTTTGTGAATAATAGTACCGGCTAAATATCCCAATACGCTACCCAATGCGGCACCGCAAAGTACATCAAGCGGATAGTGCACACCCACATATACTTGAGAGAAGGCAATGACAGCAGCCCATGGAAGTGCAATAAAGTAGACCCATTTGAAATAGGGTTTGAAAAGTATGGAAAAGAAAACCGCAATGGCAAAATGATTGGTTGCATGGGCAGAGATAAAACTATATCCCTTACCGCATCCTACAATGTTTCGGACCATGCCGGCCAGGGTTGGTTCATTGCATGGGCGTATACGTTGTATAGTGTTTTTAATCAGATTGGCACTTAGCTGATCGCTCACTAATACCAGCAGCACTGCGCCAATGATAATCCATCCCAATTTATTACCCCATATTTTATAACAGGCAAATAATAGCAGTGCATACAATACATACCAATGGCTTTGCTGCCTTATAAACGGACATACTACATCCAAAAAGGAATTGTGCATTCCATTGTTAATGGCAAGAAACCACTCCCTGTCAAGTTGCTTAAGGGTTTCAATCATTTTTTTGTGCTACAATAATTAAGCGTTCGGAAGCTCCTTTTTTAAATGGTTCAAGTGCATAGTTGCCATATGTATCCGAGATAGTAAACCCTTGTTTTGATAAAATGTTTTGAAAGTCGCTCAATTGCAGGGCCTGTACCTTCTCTGTAAATTCAAATTGTCCTGTTGCATCTTCAACCTCAATTTTTTTATGAATAAATCCCTTTTCTACCCATTTGGAAATATGAAACTGGATGCTGTTGATGGTTTTGCTTTCGCGCTCCACCAGCTTCTGAATCACACATTCTACATTCATAAAATCAATCAGCAAACGGCCCTTTGGTTTCAGGATGGAGTGAATGTTTTTAACCACCAATTCATCTTCTTCCAGCGACTGAAAGTAACCAAAGCTGGTAAACAGGTTGAGGGCGATATCATACGGTTGCTCACTATGCAGGCAGCGTAAATCCTGTACTTCAAAATGCAGGCGGCTGTTGGCGTGTTGTTGGGCAGTATCAATGCTTTTACAGGCCAGATCAACCCCTGTAACATCAAAGCCAAGGGAGTTTAGGTAAATAGCATGACGTCCTTTGCCGCAAGCCAGATCAATGATGCGATGCTCGGGTAAAAAATGAAGTTTTTGCACCACGTTCTGTAAAAAATACTCTGCCTCTTTTTCATCCCTGTTTTGATACAGAATATGATAATAAGGCGAGTTGAACCACTCACTAAACCATTCTTTTTTGAGTCCCATGCTGGTGCAAGTTTACGTTATTGCAACGGTAATCGCCAACTAGTCAAATGCTTTGTGTTAGTTTTCAATTACTTATCCTATTTACTTGTGAGTTTAAGGGTTAAGGCTAAATTTGCAGCCCTAAAATCTAACCTATAAACAAGTGACGTTAATTAAATCAATTTCAGGAATCAGAGGAACCATCGGTGGTAAACCGGGTGATGCCCTTACCCCAACAGATATTGTAAAGTTTACAGCAGCTTTCGGAACCTTAATGAAAGGTGACAAGGAACAGTGTACCATCGTTATAGGGCGTGACGCCCGCATGAGTGGCGATATGGTAAACAAGCTTGTGATTGGTACTCTGCAGGGTTTAGGTATCAATGTTATTGATTTGGGACTATCTACAACTCCAACTGTAGAGATGGCTGTTACAGAGGAAAAGGCTGATGGAGGAATTATTCTCACAGCAAGCCATAATCCGAAACAGTGGAACGCACTGAAATTATTGAACAGTGATGGAGAGTTTATCAGTGATGAAATTGGTAAACAAGTGTTGGTAATGGGAGATGCAGACGCTTTTGTTTTTGCAGAAGTAGATAAGCTGGGAACTGTTGTTGAAAAGAAAGACTATATCCAAAAACACATTAACCATATTCTGGCAATGGAGCTGGTGGATGTTGAAGCTATCAAAGCTAAAAAACTTAAAATTGCAGTTGATGCAGTTAATTCTACGGGAGGTATTGCAGTGCCGATGTTGTTAAGAGCCTTAGGTGTTGAAGAAATCATTGAATTGTACTGTACACCGGATGGTAAATTCCCGCATAATCCTGAGCCGCTGCCTGAACATTTAACGGAAATTTCCTCTCAGGTGAAGCGCTCTAAGGCAGATCTGGGTATTGTGGTGGATCCTGATGTAGATCGTTTGGCTTTGGTATGTGAAGACGGAAGCATGTTTGGTGAAGAATATACACTGGTAGCGGTTGCTGATTATGTATTGAGTCACAAAAAAGGAAATACAGTTTCCAACCTGTCGTCAACCCGCGCGTTGAGAGATATTACCGAAAAACACGGAGGAGTATATTCGGCCAGTGCAGTAGGAGAAGTGAATGTGGTAAAGATGATGAAAGAAACCAATGCTGTAATAGGTGGGGAAGGAAACGGTGGTATCATTGTTCCCGACTTACACTACGGACGTGATGCTTTGGCAGGTATTGCACTGTTTTTGTCGCACTATGCAAAATCAAATAAGTTGTGTTCCATTTTAAGAGCCGGTTATCCTGATTATTATATCTCTAAAAACAAGATTGAATTAACACCTGAAATTAACATAGATGAGTTGATGGAAAAGGTGAAAGAAAAATATAAAAAACAACCGATTAATACGGTTGACGGAGTGAAGATTGAATTTGATAAAGAATGGGTGCATTTACGCAGATCAAATACAGAGCCCATCATCCGTATTTATGCCGAAAGCCAAAGTGAAGCAACAGCCAATCACCTAGCAGAAAAACTTATTTCGGACATGAAACAAATCATCAAGGGTAATTAGCTTTTGGCTATTAGCCCTTAGCTTTTAATAATAAATTATAAAAAGCCAATAGCCAACAGCTAAAGGCTAACAAACTTAAAACATATGAAATGTGGAATTGTGGGCTTGCCCAATGTAGGAAAATCAACCTTGTTTA
>JAZKGH010000179.1:3187-5996 GCA_040386055.1 Bacteroidota bacterium | reverse complement strand
GTGTATTTAATAATATATATTATGTTTGCTCAGGGTTCAGCACAAACGTAGCCCATCACACCACCATGACAAACACAACAACACCAGAATACATTGAAAATCTGAATGGTTCTGAAAATCTTCACAAGTACCCAAAACCATTTATAAAATGGATAAAACAGCCCGACTCATGGGCAATTACATACGTTCATAAATACAAAATAACTAAACTAATTACTCTATTTGAGTTGTGGATAAACGAATCATATTAACATGAAAATAAAAGCACACATATCGGTGGACTTGGTCATACAAGGCATGAGCACACCAGAAATTAATGAACTAAATGAATTATTAACCATTGAACTACAACAACGCGCCACCCGAGCACATGAGAAAAATAAACATGTGTTGTTGTCCTCAATATGGACAAAGGATTTTGCCAACGGCACAGCCTTTTCATGGGGATTAAAAATATTGTGTTGGCCTTTCCGCGATAAGGATAGCACCATGGATAAATCAGATACCTACAATCATAAAATACTGTCGGCATTTGAGCCGACAATGGCACAGATTGCGCAGGTATCAGAATTAGAATTCCTAAAAATCCGTAATTTAGGAAAAATGAAATGGGCGCAGGTTGAAAAGGTGTTGATTGCACACGGCTATAAACCACTTCTATTCTAAATACTATGGCAACTATAAGAATAAATAATTCCTCATTCAGTGGGCGCAGCATCACAATTACCAATAATAAGGTAATGATTGACGGGAAAGAAATACCACTCGAAGATCAAAAAGAGATTAATATCTCTGTTACTGGTTACATTGATAGCATTAATGCAGACAGTTGCAATAAGATTGAGGTAACAGGCAGCGCTCAGAGCGTTAAAACCATGTCAGGAGATGTAAGTATAGGAACGCATGTAAGCGGCTCAGTTAATACCATGAGTGGTGATATAAAATGCGGGAACATTGGCGGCTCTGTTTCTACAATGTCGGGGGATATTCGGCACAGTTAGGATTTATTTAAAAGCATTGAGCGCAATGTACTCTCTTTGCGCTCCATAACATCACAGGCAAGGCTCACAAGGGTCTTGCCTTTTTGCGTTAACACATAGCACCGCGCGCGCTTCAATACCTTACCATCTTTAACAATACGGCACTGAACATACCCACCCAAGTCAATCAACCCAGATTTACGCAGCTTTGCCAGCGTAACATATACCGATTCTGTACCAGTCAACTCCCTAATTTCTCCCGCGTGCAGGTTGTGGTCTGCCATGTGCATGAGTATTAAATACTCCAAAGCTCTATTTATTGCGGTCTTGTGGCTGATATGCGGAGCATGAACGCACAGCCAGTCATACAATGCAGAGTACAGGCTAGCCCTGAGCGTCTTAGTATGAATAAATGTGAGCATAAAATGTTCCTTCGCACGATACGCACCGCCAGCCTCATGCTTGATAAGCGAAGCCCGAAGAGAATACGCACGGTTTAAAGCTACGCACGCATCATATGACAGCGCAGCCACAAGAACATCACTCATCTTCCCAAACACTCCACCAAGAATAGGAGACAGCCGCCCTTCATTCAATAACACACGTCTTTTGCAAACGCTGTTTGTTTTGCGGGGCTCGGTTGCTTCGTGTTTGCGTTGTGGTTGGCTCATTAGCTTACTGTTGTCTTGGCTCTGGTGCAATATAGATACACTGACTGCCTTTTGCAAGAGAAAAGACACACATTGTACGCATTATCTCCTGCATGAACAGGCAATCCACCTGTAAACACTGAGCATTGTGCTAATCGAATAAAAACGGCCTTGTTTAAAGCAGGTCTATCCCAAATGATAGGTGCAAGTGCTACTTTGCCACCGAGCGGAGACCAATGTTTACTGGGTTTGAGCTATTTTGACCCTCACATAAAATGCGAATAGGGGAGAGCAGCAACCAAACCCCTCAAGCCTGAGCCTGTCACCATGCACCTATCTCGCTCCATAATAATCATTATGTTAAGTAGACATGATGACACTCCCCTACCCCACCGTCAAAGCGCATGAATAAAAGGAATGGAGGGGGTACGGGTTCGGGATTCGCGACCCGGATTTTATGCGAGGGGGTGGCTTTTTTAACAGTAAGTGCACAAAGAAACCAAGCATATCACGATCATATCATACCGGTTTCCTGGTTCATTTACCGGTAAAATGTTACATTTGAATAAGCGATAGTATAACATTATGATCTATTACATATCAGTCACAAAAGAGGATGTTGTGTTGCTTACGACCAATAAAACTGCAGCGGCAAAGCATATTGGGGTAACGACCATGACTTTGTACCGGGCATTTCGGAAAGGTTCTGTGTTCCGGAATAGGGAAGGAGTTGTTTATGTTACTGACTTTCTACTCAAGCAGAGGGTGCGTGGTGCTGGGTCGCGTTTCAAGAAGGGTGGTGCGCGTGGATAAGGAATTTAAAGATTGGGGAGATCAGTTTCAGACTCCTGATAGCGTTTGCAGGTATATGGCCTCGTTCTTGCCGGTGAATGCTGGTGATATTTTGGAGCCCACTCCCGGGCGCGGGAATTTGGTTCGTGCGCTGCAGGATAAAGGAACGGTTCATGCACCTGAAAATTTACGGGACCTGGAAAGAGACGTTTTTGACTGGGTGGTGATGAATCCTCCTTTCACTCCCATGAGCATGGGATATGAAATACTGTTTCGCTGTATGGAAATGACGGACCATGTTGTTGCGCTGATGCCGTACCTGGCGATTATAAATTCAGAGAAGCGGTTGGCGCGCATTATGGATTATGGTTTGCGATCAATCACACA
>JAZKGH010000179.1:2799-3177 GCA_040386055.1 Bacteroidota bacterium | reverse complement strand
TGTTTTCCCGGGCAGCAGGGTTCAAACCTGTATACTGGAAATGGAGCGAGGGTATGCCGGCCCGACTGTATTCAAAACACTTCCTTCCTGGGTAGTGTCGTAAAAGGTGTCGTATTATTCCGGATCCCGATCGTGGGACCGGTAGGATGGTTCGCTTTCTCCATGCTGTGGCGCGTGTCGTAAAGCAATCGAATAATATTCCTACTTTTTGGAAATAAAATTTCGAATAAAAATTGTAGGATTCTGCAAAACATGATTACATTTGTCCCCATGCAAACAGCAATGTTATATAGTTTCTTCTGTCTATCGCTTTCAAGGCGAACGGGAGAAGCTGCGTAATATCGTGCACAGATATTTTGAGAAGCCTCCCAGGAATGG
>JAZKGH010000179.1:0-2785 GCA_040386055.1 Bacteroidota bacterium | reverse complement strand
TGCTCCGTTGGCGGAACTGGTAGACGCGCATCACTTAGGATGATGATTTTGGGGGTTCGATTCCCTCACGGAGTACATAGGATCATGGTGAAACTGGTAGACACGCAGGACTTAAAATCCTGTTCCTCGGAGTTCGGGTTCGATTCCCGATGGTCCTACATACGGAGAGTTGACGGAGCGGTAACGTGCCTGTTTGCTAAACAGAGTCGGTGTAACAGCCACAGGAGTTCGATCCTCCTATTCTCCGCATATTCCTCGGTAGCTCAATTGGTAGAGCAGCAGACTGAAAATCTGCCGTGATGTAAAAGTCTTGAGGGTTCGAGTCCGTCTCTCTCCGCAATGGTCGGTTGTCTGAATGGTTAAGTGCAGGACTGCAAATCCTTGCTATTCCGGTTCGAGTCCGGGACTGACCTCAATGGGATATTCGTTCTAATTGGTAAGACTCCGGATTGTAACTCCGGCAATGGAAGTTCGATTCTTTCATATCCCACTTTTCATATTTGGCGCGCGTCTTCGCCATTCACTTGTATAATTACAAGGGTTTTTGCAAAATAGTTTTCTGTATAAATGCAAAAGGATTTGCAGAATTAAAACCAATTCCTATCTTTGTCCCATGATTAATTACACTTCATCTGTACAACATCCGCAACCGACTTGTCGGGGAACGGTTCGCGTATAGAAGATTTCGCGTTATGACTCTTAAGGTCCCGTTCAAGCAATTGATCGGGATTTTTTGTTTTACATTGGGTTGTGGAGAAGTCCGGTTTTTCTCACTTCGTTTGGGACGAAGATGGCGCAGGTTCGAATCCTGTCAACCCAACTATATTCTCGGGTGGTGTAATGGCAGCACGTTCGCTTTTGGCGCGAAAGATCGAGGTTCGAGTCCTTGCGCGAGAACTGTGTTTGTAGCTCAGTTGGTAAGAGCGCCTGATTGTGGTTCAGGAGGTCGTGGGTTCGAATCCCACCCTACACCCTAAGGTTTTTTCAATTTGTTTTTAAGCCGGGTAATGTTTCCGCGCAGGTAACGATTCAATTTCTGCTCCTGGTTATACCACAACCGGTAGCGCTCAACCTCTCTTTTGAGAGAATCGTTTTCACGAATGAGTTCATTGTGGTTTTTTGCCATGACCTCTGTTGCATCGGCAATACGCTGCAATGATCCAGTGTTAATATCTTCATTCGTTAACTCAAATCGGTTTGTCCAATTTTCACGTGAAGCGTCTCTGTATGATTTATTTCCCATCGTAGTTTTAATTATGGTCCGCACACCCGAGAGCATGCGGACCGGTTAATTATTCAACAATTGTCCAGTCTTCCGCAAGGGAATCAGAACCCGATGGCGCCCAGGTAGCGACATCATTTTGTGCAGTTTTTAAGGCCCAATACTCACGGTATGGAACCATATCACCGAAGATTGAGCGTGCTGCTTCTGTTTGTGAAGGATATTTATTGGCAGGAACAATGTATGCAAACATTCCTGATCCATTCCATCCAACACGAGCCACTTTCTTACCCTCTTTAGCTGCTTGAGTTGCTTCACCGAAGTTTCCTTTTCCCAAATTAAGAGATTGAAAACGATCAAGAATTAAGTCATTAATTGCACTTTCCAACCCCTCAGTGATAGTATCACTGTCATTTACATTCTGAATGTACTCATTCAAAATGGATTTCAATTTTTCAACTACTAAAAATGTCATAATTATCCGTTATTTCTGATGCGCTCCAACTCAAATCCGATTGCAAAGCGAGCCTCACATGCGTGATTGTAAGATGATGTGGTGTGAATTTTTCCAGCCAAAGTGGTTTCTTCCTCCTTCAATGCCAGGATATCTTTACACACTGCACCGATTCCGCTTCTGATAACATCAATTCTTTCAATATGGGAAATTGATCCCCAATCTTCTTCTTTGAATTCTGTTTTATCAGATGTAGGTTCGATGTCAGCAACAGTTTTGCGCGTTCCTTCGTTTGCATATGGAGTGAAGAACGAACGAGCCGTGCGTTGGAAGATCACGTCTTTTTCGCGTTGTGCTTCTGGAAGTTGATCGTAAGGAACCAGGCATGGATGCGTTTTGGCTTCGGCATCTTTCACTTCTCCGTATGACCATCCATCAGCAATCTTGTCTTTCGACCATGCTGCGTGTTGGCCTTCCGGAGTAGTTTCAGGATTTTCAAATAGGAATTTCACTCCGGCAATTGCGCTTTCTTTTTGCCAATCCTGAGCATCATCCCATGATACCTGAGAAGTATCACCAATGCTTTCGCAATACGACTTGTTTGCTTCATGGCATGCCCTGGCAACATCGGGAAAATAAATATTGTTCGGTTCGTCCTTTGGATCAGATGCGGGATTTTTGACAATCTCCTGTTTCAAAATTCCTAAAAACTTACCCATATGAGCTTTCGAATACAGAAGTGATTTTGCACAATCTGCAACTTCATCCGACATCACCATAATGTGAATACCGGGACCTTTTTCAACCTTTACTTCCTTCAAGGTTTGTGTCATTCTCGCAAGCTGGTCAAGCTGCTGGCGAATGTTTGTGATTTGTTCAGTCATTTGTTTATGGGTTCATTATGCCGCCCAAGGCAGTTTTTTTATCTTTATTTTAAATCAACCATTGGAATTGTTTTACCGGAAAGTTCATGTGTACAATCAGAACAATAAATTATCTGGCCATTGGTCACATGAAGGTGGCATATACCAGACCAACCATTTTCTGGTCGTTGGCCCTCTGGTATTTGCCAGTCAGCCGCGATATTTGATGGTTGCCTCTCGCATTTG
>JAZKGH010000178.1:0-9045 GCA_040386055.1 Bacteroidota bacterium | reverse complement strand
CCAACGTTTCTGTCAAAGATCCTCTTGCCTGTCTATAGAATTGAATATTTTCCTAATGATGAAAACGTCCAAATCCCTCTGCAATGTTTGCAGTAACAGATCTTGTAGCTCTGAATATTTGATCTTTTAATCTATATTCTTCCTGTCTTGGAAAACCTTCGGCTATCTTCTTACACTTTGTCTTAAATGCTCGCGAAGCTTTCCAAACTTCTAATTCTTCAAATGAATACATCGGGGCAGTGTATTTGTTGTTAGTTATTAGTTATTTAGTTACTCAGTTATTTGTTTTGGGTTGGGTTGCTTTATTAATCTATTAACTCAATAACCAATTAACCCAATAACAAATAACCCATTAACCCATTAACTTCACAAAGTCATCAAACAAATAGTTCGAATCATGCGGTCCCGGTGCTGCTTCGGGGTGATACTGCACCGAGAATGCTTTCTTATTTTTTAGTCTGATGCCCTCGATGGTATTATCATTAAGGTTGATATGTGTTATTTCTACATCAGGATGTTTTTCGATATCCTCTGCTTTTACTGCAAATCCATGATTTTGGGAAGTAATCTCGCACACACCGGTAATGATGTTTTTCACCGGGTGATTTAACCCGCGGTGACCGTTGTGCATTTTGTATGTTTTCAATCCGTTTGCTTCAGCCAGCATTTGGTGACCCAAACAGATGCCGAACAACGGAACATTTTTATCAAGGATATTCTTAACGGTATCTACTGCATACTCCATGGTTGCAGGATCTCCGGGGCCATTTGAAATCATAAACCCATCCGGTTTAAACTTCATCATTTCCTCGAATGTTGTTTTGCCATTAAATACAGCAAGGTAACAATCGCGTTTCACCAGGTTGCGGAGAATGTTTTTCTTCACTCCTAAGTCGAGCACAGCTACACGTTTTACAGCAGTAGCCTCATCGCCCATATAATATGTTTCTTTAGTTGATACCTGAGACGATAGCTCCAGGCCTTCCATATGAGGAACACTTTTCAGTTCGGCTAATAATTGATCAACCGTTTTTTCCTCAGAAGAAATGATAGCATTCATGGCACCTTTACTGCGCACATGCAATACCAATTCGCGGGTATCCACTCCGGTAATTCCGATGATATTGTTTAAGGCAAAATAGTCCTGAACGGTGCTATCCGCTTGCTTACGTGAGTATGGAACATTAAAGTCCTTACAAACCAATCCGGAAATTTTGATGGATTCAGACTCGATTTCTTCGGCATTTACACCATAGTTCCCGATGTGTACATTGGTTTGAACCAAAATTTGTCCGAAATACGAAGGGTCTGTGAATACTTCCTGGTAACCCGTCATTCCTGTATTGAAACAGATTTCACCGGTGGTTGTACCAATTTTTCCAATAGAAGTTCCTTTGAAAACAGTGCCATCTTCGAGAACTAAAGCGGCAGAGAATTTAGTAATTGACTTGTTCAAGGTTGGTTAGATTTGGGCAAAGATAATCAATCTGAATATTTTGCCATACCAATTCCTGAAAAATCATTACCCACATTCGTTCATTCCACTATTGACAAGGACCTTCAGAGCCTTATTGTCAATAACATTGGCTCTACCTACAGGAAATCTTATACTAAAAATGATTATTGTCAATCCTTATTTTACATACAAAAAATATCTAATCTCGAATTTCGAAATAAAAGAAAGAAAGATTTAAAGACGGAAAATGTTAAAAGAACATTTACTTTTTTTAACATTTAGATCTTAAATATTATTTCGAAATTCGAGCTTAGATATTTCTTCTTTTACCCTTGACCCGTTAGTTCATCAACATTCAACTTCCATCCTCTAACATCTAACATCTAATTAGCATTCCGGAGGTCTTACTTCGATAAACTCAGTATGACAGTAATCCAATTCCGCATTCGACAATCCGAAATCCGCATTTCCTCTTACGCCTGCCCTGTTGGTCCGCCAAAGTTCATTGGAATAGGCGGAGTCTCATTTATGCTGATATGTCCGTTCTGCTCTTCATATTTATTCACATTATCACTCAATGCTATTAATAATCGTTTAGCATGTTCAGGTGTAAGGATGATTCTTGATTTCACCTTGGCCTTTGGTACACCCGGCATAATGCGGATAAAGTCTACAACAAACTCCGAATTGGAGTGCGTGATAATAGCAAGGTTACTGTATATACCCTCAGCCATTTCTTCGCTGAGTTCGATGTTTAATTGGTTTTCGTTTTTGTTTTCCATTGTGTCCATTTGAACCTCAAAAATAAGCTGTTTTTTGGATTCTATTCAAAGTAAGTTAATAAGTTATTAGGTTAATGGGTTATTGAAAAACGCGGACATGCCTTATTTTCTGACGTTTGCAGCATTACGGTTATTGGGTTAATGGTTAATGGTTATTGAAAAACTCGTCTGTGACTTGTCCATTTGGAGCATAACGCTCAAATTTAGTAAAGGCTTTCATTTGTTTCGTTTTAATATTTCGTTTGTCCATCATTTACCATCAGTCATAAAAATTGGTTTAATACCTAATTCATTGTTTTTAAATTAACAATAACCTCAAAGTATCATCATCTAAAAAGAGGGATTACTTAATGTGGGAATTGAATTTTTGGACTCATAAAATTCCAAACATTTATTCCAATTATGAAAATAAAAATACTAACCTTTTTTGCTGTGTTGATAGGCTCCTTCGGGATGTATCAAGCATCCGCACAAGTATCTTCAACACTCATCCGCAATGTTGTATCCGGAACAGATGATGCGGAGCAACGCATTTCAACAGGAGCATTGGATTTAACCAGCTCCGATTTAGAAATCACAACGGATGGCTCCAACAATCAGTTAATTGGTATTCGTTTCACAAACATCAACCTGCCGCAAGGTGCTATTATTGATAGCGTTTTTATTCAGTTTGCTAATGCCGGAGATAAGGCCCCTGTAAATGGTTCTGCTACATTTAAGGGTGAGTTAACTGCTAACTCTGCAACCTTTACATCAACCGTAAATGATATCAGTACCAGAAGTACAACCACCGCTTCTACTGTTTGGGCAGGAAGTACGGATGCTACCTGGGGAACGGCAAACCCCAATTTCAGAGGTCCGCTTCAGCGTTCGCCCGATCTAAAAACGATTGCAACCGAAATAGTATCTCAGGGAACCTGGGTATCCGGTAATGCCATGTCGTTTATTATAACCGGCTCAGGTGTGCGCAATACAAGATCTTTTAACGGTTCAAGCACCCTTGCCCCCGAACTCACTATTTATTACACACAAACTAATTATGCTCCGGGTGTTTTCCCATTGACTAAAGGTAGTATCTGGAAATTTCTGGATAATGGAAGTACGCTTCTCCCAACATGGACAAACGGTTCATACAACGATTCATCATGGGTATTTAAAAACGGTAAATTTGGTTATGGTGACTCAACCGTTACTGCTGTTTCATTTGGCGGAAATGCTACCGATAAGCATGCTACTACCTATTTCCGAAATAGCTTTAACATGACTAACACAGCAGGCTTTGACACCCTTATTTTTAAACTGTTACTCGATGATGGTGCCATTGTATACCTTAACGGAACAGAAGTTTTGAGAAGAAACATGCCTGCAGGAGCGGTAACAAAAAATACGCTTGCTCTTACCAATATTACCGGAACAGCCGAAAATGACTACACAGAAATCAGAATCCCCAATTCACTTGTAAATGGATTAAATACACTGGCCGTTGAAGTTCATCAATTTGATACAACTGCCACCAATGATGATATGGGCTTCGATTTACAACTGAATGCAAAAAGAGTTGCTATGCCAATTGTCAATTTTCCCATTGCTAAACTATCCGAATGGTATTATCTTGATAACGGAACAAACCAGGATTCGGCTTGGAGAGCTCCTTCCTTTTATGAAGGTTCGTGGAACTATGGCCCGGCTATTCTTGGATATGGTGATGCATCAGCAACTACATTAAGCTATGGACCAAACGCAAGCGATAAATACATTACTACCTATTTCCGCAAAAAAGTAAACATCCCATCATTAGCGGCATTAACGGATAGCATCCTGTTCGGAATCATGCGCGATGACGGGGCCGTTGTTTACGTTAACGGAACCGCAGTTTTCAAATCAAACATGCCCGATACTGTTATCAACTACTTAACGTTTTCGAGTACCATTGTTGATGGTGCAGCCGAAAGAACATATAACTATTATTACATTCCCAAATCGGTATTCGTAACCGGTATAAATACCATTGCCGTTGAAATACACAACCGCGATGGGTTAAGCTCCGATTTAACTTTTGAGATGGAAGTAAAAGAAGATCCCAGAACGTTAAACTTGTTAAGCCCAACTGCAAGCCAGAGTATTGCCGCAGGTACTGCTTACAATATTAACTGGTATAATATTCCAGGTATTACCAAGGTAAAACTTGAATACTCCATTAACAATAGAGCTACGTGGAATACCATTGTAAACAACTTCAATGCTGCAACCAGAACATATGCATGGAGCGTTCCCAATATAAATGCATCCAACTCATGGGTTCGCATTTCGGATTCAACCAACACGTATTTTGATTCCGTTCCGGTGTGGATTTACCCTAATCCTGCACCTTTTAATCCATGTGTTGATTCCTTGCACATAGGTTGTTTTACATCGGTAAGTCAAACCCGTAACCAATTATTGAGTCTGCCTCCATCACACCGTTTTCAGCAAATTGCTCGTCAGGGAGAAACTCATTCCTTAGGTGGAACCGTAGGAGGGAATTTAGATTTTACCGGTTTTGTGTCCTTTAACGGAAGCAGTAAAAAAGGTGCTTTAGGAGTAAACGAAGAAAACACACCGGGTGGAGTAAGTGTATTTTACCTTACCTATAAAGATAGCACAGGAATATGGCAACGCGATTCATCCGGAAAAGTGAACTTATCGGCAACCGGTTTAGTGCAATCAACGCGTAACTGCTCCGGTGGTATTACACCCTGGGGAACAATCATCACATCAGAGGAATCATACAATACAGGTGATGTGAATGCCGATGGTTATACTGACGTAGGCTGGCAGGTAGAATACAACCCTTGGACAAGACAAGTAAGAGATTATAATACCGATGGAACAAAAGACAAACTGTGGAGCATGGGCCGGATGAGTCATGAAAACGTGGTGCTTAAAAATGACAGCTTAACAGCCTACTATGGCGAAGATGGCGGATCATCGGGAGTATTTAAATTTGTTGCCTCACAAAAAATGAAATTAGACACCGGTACCCTTTATGTATTGCAACGTAATGGAGCTAGCGGTACCTGGATATTGGTACCCAATACCACACAGGCCGAGCGTAACACTGTATCATCAGTTGTGGCAGGATTGGGTGGTACCAATTTTAATGGTGTAGAAGATGTAGAAATAAACCCGGTGAATGGTATGATCTATTTTACCTCCAAAAACAATTCGCGTATTTATCGTTTTCAGGATGATGGAACTACTGTATCTAACTTTGAAGAATATGTAGGTAATGCTGCTGTAAACTATACAATGAACATTGCTGGTGGAGCCACTCAAAGTGTAAACTGGGGTTCCGGTATTGATAACCTGTCGTTCGATAATATGGGAAATCTTTGGGCACAACAAGATGGCGGGAATGGACACCTTTGGGTGATTCGCCCGGATCATACTCCTTTTGCACCTAAAGTAGACCTTTTTGCAACAACCCCATCGGGTAGTGAATCGGGTGGATTAACTTTTTCGCCAGATTATCGTTTTGGGTTTTTCTCAATGATGGGAGCTTCAGGTACAAACAGTGCTACGTTAGTTGATGCTGCCAATAACTCAATTGTATTTAACCAAAGTAATACGGTAGTTATTGCCAACAAATACCGCCTGGGAACATTGGCTGCACTGCCTGTTGAGTTTGCAGAATTTAATGCACGCAGAAATGGCAAAAACAATGTATTGTTAAATTGGGCTACAGCATCCGAAACTAACAATGCCTATTTTGAAATTCAACGCTCAACCGATGGAAAAAACTTTGAAAGCATTAACAAAGTAAACGGTGCAGGTAACAGCAACATTCTTCATTCATACACATACGAAGATGCAAACTTGCAACCACGGGTATATTACTACCGTTTAAAACAAGTAGATTTTAACGGAGCGTATGCTTACTCACACACTCGCACTGTTAATTTAACTACCGAAAATGAGTTGAGCCTGAATCAGGTATATCCAAATCCATTCAGCAATGAACTCAATATAAGTATTGATGCGCTGAAAACAGAAATGGTACAGCTTAAATTAGTTGATATGAATGGTGCCGAAGTATTTGTACAATCATTTCAACTAAACACAGGATCCAATATTCTTTCTTCAAATGTGGCGCATTTGCCAAGTGGTATTTATATCGCTCAAATTTCAACAGCTACCGAAATATTTACCTACAAACTGGTCAAATAAATTCAGTCTGTAAAACGTGATAATGGCCGCAGATTACGCTAATTAAAAAAAAGAAATGTTCTCCGGTAAAGTAAATATGAAATACCGGAACTTTAAAAATGAATTCGCGTAATCTGCGGCTTAAAACATGCTAACAATCTTTAACAAATAATCCAATTCAAAGCACCCCGAACCTCGGGGTGCTTTTTGCATATACCAATACCATCAAACACATGAATAGTAAATATACACTGACCATCCTGCTTACTTTACTTTTGCTGAACACCCACGCTCAAAAGAACAACCCAAAAGTATACATGAGCCTCTCCGAAGCTTTACAAAAACCACGCGAAGTGGAATTGCTCAATATCCGTGGACAACGATTACAGTCTCTTTCCGATTCGGTAGGCTTATGTAAAAATCTTGTTTTTCTGAATCTGATGAAAAACCAACTCACCGTACTTCCCTCCTCCATGGGAAAACTAACCAAACTTACCGAGGTGGTAGCTGATCAAAACATGCTTACTGTACTACCTGAAGAAATGGGGAATCTTAAAAAACTACAACACTTACAACTTAAGAAAAATAAACTGCAACAGTTACCTGTAAGCTTTAAGCAACTTAAACAATTGCAAACACTGGAAATTTCCAACAATCAATTTACATCGATGCCCGCTACTATCAGCAGCATGAAAAGTTTAACCTCCCTCAATCTTTCTGATAATAAAATCGGCCAGCTCCCTGCCAATATCGGAACGCTTACTAAATTGCTCCAACTCAATGTTTCATCCAATAATTTAACAAACCTGCCAAATGAAATTGGCCGGTTAAAATCGCTGGAAACATTATTACTGGAGAACAACAAACTCACAGAAATACCGGCTGAAACGGGAAACCTAAGTAACCTGAAAACCCTGATACTTACCCAAAATAATTTACAGGGTTTACCCGATTGTTTCGAAGGTTTGCAAAAACTGGAAACCCTTATTTTAAGTTATAATCAAATCACAGAGCTCCCTCCTTCCATCCACAAACTCACCCAACTTAAAACGCTGGCACTAATCGGAAACCCCATCACCCCTGCCCGTTTAGAACAACTCAGAAAAGCATTGCCCGATACAGATATCCGGTTTTAACCCTTCGTGAAATATGCACTAAATAGTTAAGATGACTACCGGGAAGATGTCAAGTTCAGGGAGTGAAAAGTCTTCTGTTATGTTATATCCCGCAGATTTCGCAGATTATCGCTGACCTTTTCTGCGTCATCTGCGAAATCTGCGGGAAACATTGGCTCGCGTCATTGTGAGTTGACATCTTCCCGATAGTTGTCCATTTGAAGCACAATGCCCAATTTTACCACTTTATTCTAAAGTCAATCATTGTCGCTTTGAGCCCCTGAAACTGTCGTTTTTACCCAGTGCTAAATCCTGAAATGTTTTACATCTTTGTTTTGTATACAATCAAAAACTAAATTTAATAACACCATGGAAAAGTTACAATTCACAGTAAACATCAATGCACCTGCCGGCAAGGTTTATGACTGTATGCTTGGCATTAGCAACAAATCAACTTATGAGCAATGGACTTTCTTCTTTAACGCCACATCCACCTATGAAGGAAGTTGGGATAAGGGAAGTAAGATGCTCTTTATCGGAGTAGATGATAAAGGAGAAAAGGGAGGTATGGTTTCCAGGATAGCCGAAAACATTCCCAACAAATTTGTTTCGATTCAACATTATGGGCTTGTTCAAGGTAACAAGGAAATTACCGAAGGACCGGAAGTAGAAAAATGGGCAAACGGATTTGAAAACTACACCTTTGAAGAAAACAATGGAGTAACAACTGTTACTGTTGACCTGGATACCACTGAAGATTTTTTAGATTATATGAACGAAACTTACCCAAAGGCACTGGATAAGCTGAAGGAAATTTGTGAGTGAGTTAATGGGTTAATGAGTTATTGGGTTAATAAGTTATTAGTTATTGAAAAACCCATCTGGTTAAAGTTTATACCCGCTGATTGAAGTTTGCAACTTCAATCATTGTACGCATGCAAGTCTGTGACTTGCGCAATGGCAAGTTGCAAACGTTTGTACACGGCTAAAATATCAAGCTAAACTGTTTTAATAAAGACTATTACATATATTGGTTGCGCCTATACAATAGATATAGCCAATTGTAAAACGACAAAAAAGAGAAACAAATTGAACTGGTTTGACAAAATAAAAGAGATAACAACCAAGCAAGACAAATCACCTGAACTGAAAAAGGGAGAGATTAAACAAATTCTCATTCAAGCAGCATATGAAACTTTGCCTGACTTTGAATTTCTTGCCTATAAAAATGGTGCGTATGTTTTTCAAAGACAAAGACTGGCGAATGGATGGACTGTTTATGAAACGTTCTATCTCATTTTTAGCCTTAAAGACAAAAATTTCGCTTGTTCAATCGCATCAAGATTAACTCCTATTGATTCCGATCAATTCTGCTCTGGGCCTCTAAATATACATGTAGACTTAAGATCATTAAGACATAACTCAAGTACCTTAAACATTCAGGACGCTTATTATTTCCATAACGGACAAGTTGAGACTACAACAAAAGTAGCAAAAGAGATATTTG
>JAZKGH010000177.1:0-5022 GCA_040386055.1 Bacteroidota bacterium | reverse complement strand
AGGTTTTAAAAATAATGATGCAGTTTTATCTCCAAATTTCTATTTTTGAGTATGTTCAATAAAAATATCGGTATATTTTTTATTCTGCTCATGTTGATTGGAATATGCTCAATCGAAGCTATTTCCAAAGAGGATAAAAATCCAAAAGATACCGTTATCATTCAAACCGGAACAAAAACATATATCCCCTTCACTTTTCTGCAAAAACCGGTACTTCAGGTAGTAAACGAACGGTTGAATATTTCCATTACAGACCGGACGGGCGATATGATTCAGCTTAACGGAATTGATATTGCATCTCTACGCAAGGGAATCTTGTCGCCCAAGGAATACCGCATAATATATATTTCCCAAAAACGGGGAACAGCCACTGATGATCACGACACCAATTTGAACTCGTTGCTTGAAATTACACGGTGTGAAAGCAATAAACCCGGGTCCTCCATTACCCTGGGATTAAAATCAACGGTGAGCAATGCCGGTAAAAATTACCGTATATATGCAACCATATCGGGCATTATCCCTACCTACTCTTACAATACTACAAACCTAACCAAATAGCATGAAACTACTATTTACCTCATCCCTTGTTGCCTTTTTCTGTTTAGGGGCCTTAGCGCAAAATCCGACAGAAAAGAACAATCAACAGAACTTAAAACTACTCGAAGAAAAGTTTAAGCAAACTTTTGAAGCCGACAAACTGAAAGCCGAACGACTTGCAGCAGAGCAACAAATTAAACTCCGTGAAGTGTCTCCGAATGGAACCGTGCGCGAGTTTCATAGCTTTAGTCAAAATGGCCAAATGATTTTTTACAAAACGGATAATATTGGTGCGGGCAGAACAATCTCGACCAATAAAGTATGGCCGGGCGGAACAGCCGGAACATCTCTAACGGGAAGTGGAATGACCAATCGTCTGGGTGAATGGGATGGTGGTGGAGTGCTTTTGTCTCATCAGGAATTTGGAGGACGTGTAGTGCAAACCGATGGTGCAACACCTGCTATTGAACATGCAACACACGTTGCCGGAACACTTGTTGCGTCCGGGGTGGATGCTAACGCAAAAGGAATGGCCTATCAGGGTACACTGAAAGCCTACGACTGGAATAATGATCAGTCTGAAATGGCCGCAGCGGGAGCAGCAGGAATGCTGGTATCCAACCACTCATACGGAGCGATTTGCGGATGGGATTTTGATGAAGCATCGAGTAACTGGAGATGGTGGGGTGATGCAGCCACAAGTGCTACTGAAGATTATAAATTTGGTTTTTACACACAGGAGGCTGCAAGTTGGGACGATATTGCCTTTAACAATCCGTACTACCTTATTTGCAAATCGGCAGGTAACGACAGAAGTGAAAACATTCAGGTAGGTATAACAACACATCAGGTAAGAAATACTTCTGGAACATGGGTTTCGAGTACTGTTCTAAGAAATAAAGATGGAAATGCCAATGGTTATGATTGTGTCACTACCAGTGGTGTTGCAAAAAACATCTTAACCATAGGTGCCGTTAACAAAATAGGCAATTCAAATACCAATAACGGCTGGACCAAAGCAAGTGATGTAGTGATGAGTACTTTCAGCGGATGGGGACCAACAGATGACGGCAGGATTAAACCGGATGTAGTAGCCTGCGGAGTGAATGTTTACTCGCCTACCCATACATCCATTACAGCTTATGCTACCTTAAATGGTACTTCCATGGCCGCTCCAAATGCAGCAGGATCAATTATACTTGCTCAGCAACATTACAATAACTTAAAAGGAAAATTCATGCGCTCGTCTTCGTTGAAAGCATTAATTATTCATACCGCTGATGAAGCAGGAGCAAATGAAGGACCTGACTACTCTAACGGGTGGGGACTTATCAATATGGCGAAAGCCGTAAAACTGATTACGGATTCTAACTATAATTCCATTCAGGAGCGTACACTTGCCAACGGTACTACTTATACCCAAGGTATTTCATCTGATGGAACCACTCCTTTGAAAGTTACCATTTGCTGGACAGAACAAAGCGGTACACCGGCTGCCGAATCGCTTAACCCAACCAACAGAATGTTGTTGAATGATCTGGATATCCGTCTTACCCAAAATGGTGGAGGCACCTTCTCTCCTTATGTATTAAATCCTGCCAGTCCTGCAGCTGCCGCCACCAAAGGCGATAATACCAGAGATAATGTTGAACAGATTTACATTGCTACTCCTACCGCAGGTGCATTTACGTTAACAGTATCTCATAAAGGAACATTGGTTAACACTTCTGCGCAAAACTATTCTATTGTCATTAGCGGAATGGTTGGAAAACCCGCTGCGGCTTTTTCTGCAAATGTTCAAAGTGTTTGTGCAGGTCAGAACATCACGTTTAATGATCAATCGGGAGGAAATCCAACAGGACGCACCTGGTATTTCCCGGGAGGAAATCCTTCTACTTCAACTGCAGCATCTGTCTCCGTTAATTATGCTGTCGCGGGGTCATACCCTGTTGCACTTAAAGTAAACAACACATTGGGTGTCGATTCTTTCTACAGTGCCAACTATATTAAAGTCGGAGGTTTGAGTCTTCCATTCAACGAAACGTTTGAAAACTCATCTGCTACACTGGGAGGCTGGACTATCTCCAACCCGAACAATGACACTACATGGAGAATTGCGGGAATTGGTGGAACCACTCCCGGCAGTCAGGCGTATTGCATGCCCTTTTATAATTACAATACCATTAATAGAAAAGATGGTCTTATTACACCTCCACTTAATTTCAAAGGTTTTAACAATATCAACCTCACATTAAAACATGCATATGTAAAATTTGACGTGAATGACAATCCCGACTCTTTGAAGTTTTATATTTCTACTGATTGTGGTAACGCATGGATACCTCTACCTGTGAACGGAGCTATAACCACAACCCAAAGTCCTTCGTTTTCTGAATTTGTTCCCGCATCAGCAGCCGACTGGTGTACAGCAACCTGTTACTCTGTTGACCTTTCTGCCTATAGTGGAATGAGTAATATCAAAATCAAATTTGAAGCTATCAATAACCATGGTAATGATTTGTACATCGATAATGTAAACATTACGGGAACTGCTCTTAAACCTGTTACCCAATTCGGTGTAACCAATACAACAGTATGTGCGGGTTTGCCTGTTAGTTTCTTTGACTCTACTGATAACAATCCTGCAACATGGCAATGGACTTTTGCCGGTGCTAGCACTACAGCTTCCACCCTTCAAAATCCTTCTGTTGTATATGCCACCCCGGGTACTTATTCCATTAAACTAAAAACAGCCAACAGTGGTGGAAGTGATAGTTTAACGAAAACGAATTACATCACAGTATTGCCTTCTCCAAACAAACCTAATATTAAAAGTGTCCTCAATGGATTCTGTGTAGGTGATAGTACGCTATTAAGTACTGACTCCACAAACAATGGATTCCAGTGGTACAATAACAACATCTTAATTAGCGGGGCAAGCTCATCTTCTTATTATGCAACACTTGGAGGTAACTACAATGTTTACCTTCTTGGAACAAACGGATGTGCTGCCAGCTCTGATGCAAAAATTATTTTGTCGGGCAACAAACCGGACGTTCCGGTTGTGACCAGCAATTTAACAGGAACCAGTTTCTGTGCAGGTGGTACGGCTACACTTACTTCGAGTGCAGCAGCGGGTAACCAATGGTACAGAAATGGAACACAAGTTTCAGGGCAAACCAATAAAACATATGCTACACAAGACTCGGGAGCCTTTACTGTAACAACTACTGTAAGCGGTTGTGCAAGTGATCCATCAACTGAAATAGCACTCAGCTTAAACCCGAAACCCGCTACTGCTGCTGTTTCGGGAAATGCTGCTGCCAATTACAATACAGATGAAACATATAGCGTAACGGCTACCACAGGTTCTACTTATCAATGGACCATTACCAACGGAACTGTAAAAAGCGGAAACGGAACAGCTTCGGTGGTGGTAAGTTGGGCTGTACAACCAACGGGAAAAGTATCGGTTGTGGAAACAGGTAGCAATAGCTGTAAAGGTGACGCACAATCCGTGGATATTACCCTCACACCAAAAGTTGGTTTGGAACAGCTCTCATTCCTTCAAGGCATCAAGGTATATCCAAATCCAATGCATGATGAATTGACTGTTAACTTTGGTAATAACAATGTAAAATCGGTTACTGTTAAATTGGTAAATATTGTGGGACAAACAGTAAGTGAAGAATTCCTTTCAACCCTTACAACAGGAATGAACTATAAAGTAGATGTGAGCAAACTCAACACAGGAATTTATTTTATAGAAATTATTAGTGCTGAAGGAACTAAACAAGTGAAGTTGATTAAAAAATAACAACAGTCTATAAACTAAAAATCCCCGCAATTCATCATTGCGGGGATTTTTTAAGCTGTCAAGCTCATATTACTATATCGTTCAATAACGTCCTCCAATGTATCCAGGATTTCATCCTTGTTATCAGCCATCACCAGTCGGGTCCGAAACTCTTTAAAATGATCGAGCCCTTTGAAGTATTGACTGTAATGCCTGCGCATTTCAACAATACCCACCCAATCACCTTTCCACTCCACCGATTTGATGAGATGTTGTTTGCATACATCAACCCTATCCTGAACAGTTGGTGCATCCAACAATTCACCCGTTCTAAAATAATGCTTGACCTCATTAAAGATCCAGGGATAACCAATAGCTGCGCGACCAATCATGATCCCATCGACTCCGAACCTGTTTTTATATTCTAATGCCTTTTGCGGAGTATCAATGTCTCCATTCCCAAAAATGGGAATCTTGATCCTAGGGTTATTTTTAATTTTTGCGATAAGGGTCCAGTCGGCCTCACCTTTGTACATTTGTGCCCGTGTCCGGCCATGAACCGTTAACGCCTGAATGCCTACATCCTGCAAACGTTCGGCCACTTCTTCCACATTCTTGCTGTTTTCATCCCAACCCAAGCGGGTTTTAACCGTTACAGGTAAATTTGTTGATCTCACAACCGCTTC
>JAZKGH010000176.1:0-23420 GCA_040386055.1 Bacteroidota bacterium | reverse complement strand
CGGGTGATCCGTCTATCGTACCATCCCATCCTACATTCGCATTGTTTGAGGTAAAAACAGCCTGACCCCAACGGTTATAAATAGTCAGTTTATAATCTTTTGCACCAACTCCTCCAGGTCTGAATACATCGTTTAATCCATCTCCGTTAGGTGTAAATGCAGTAGGGAGGAATATTTGTTCCTGATGGATTTCAATTCTTGTCATAGAAGAATCCACACACCCCAACAAGTTTGTTGAAATGACTTTAATTATTGCTTCACCGGTATCGTTAAATGTTACATTAATGCCATTTCCAAAAGGATTGCTGGTATTGGATTTGTTGATCTGCCAATTAACACGATCGTTTGCATTTCCATTGTAATAAATATTAATAGGTTGGTTAAGAAATACACTGTGTACATCAGAGGTAATAGACATTACCGGCTTGATAGCGGCCTTAATCCTCACATCAAATGAGTCAGAAAAAAGGCCGCATACCGTATCCGATATAATTACTTTAAGAAAAGTATCCGTCATTAGTTTAATGGTTATAACACTGTCTGTTGCTCCATTGCTCCACTGGTATTTAATACCTCCCTTTGCTTTGATGGTAACAGAATCATGCAAACACGCCTGATCCGGAAAACTTGCCCCAAATTGATTACCACGTACCCAGACTTCTGCATGTTGAGTTTCTCCTAAACATCCTTTTACATTGTGCTCTGATACACTTATTTTAAATAAGCCGGGTTGCTTTCTCCAGTTTACTTTAATCTTATGAGTTCCATTTCCGTTTACAATATCACCACCGTTCACCTGCCAGCTATAAGTAGATCCCGCATTGCTATCTACAGCATAAATAGCATTTGCCAAACCGGTACAAACAGTGTCAATGATTTCCGCGCGCAATGCGCCATACGAAAATAGTAAAAACCATAAGACGATATGTTTGCGGAACAAGGGCGTTGGCTATTAGTAATGACGAATGGCAGAAGTACTTGGTTTAGGAAATACAGTAACTGCAGCGCTTCCCATTTGGGTACCCAAACATCCAAGGCGACTTGTCACACTATTAATTGTATAACCTTTGATACCCGAGCTTGTAAATACTTGCGAATTGAACGTGTATGGATTGCTCGTTGTTGAAATAGTTCGGGTGGTTCCGGCTTCTGTATACGTTACATCCCATGGTGAAACTCCGGTAAAGGTCATTTTTAAATTAAAAGAAGTAGTGGCGGAGTTGAGACAAATGGAATCTGTTCCACTCAATGCAACTGTAGGTAATGGTAATCTTACTACAGCAAGCTTAATGGTATCACCCGGACAACCAATGGCATTGTATTCAACTACCTTTAGTGTGTCTGTTCCGGGAGTTGATGACCAGTTGATTGTGATTGAATCGGATGTTCCGCCACTTGCTTGGCTTCCTCCTGTAATGAACCATTGATAGGTGCTACCCGCTGTTGCGGTTACCTGATAAATTTTACCGGTTGCTCCGGCACAAACAGAATCCGGATCAGTTGTGCTTTGTCCGAAACTTGAGTTGATGTAACATACACCAAGTACTGCTAGAATGAGATAGTTAAGTTTTTTCATGCGAGAGTTGTTTAAGTTTTATTTTTGTATGAATTGTTAGATTCTAAGATAAATAGCGGTTTAACGGTTTTGATATCGCTTCCCATTTATTTTACTAAAGTATCAACTCGTTTGGTAAAAACAACTACTCGGATAAATTTAATTTTATAATTACTTGATTATTAGATATTAAATTAGTGTTAACCTGACGAATGTCAGATTTGGGTATGAATAACCTTAAAAAAGGTTTTATAGCAGATTAAAAGTATATATATGTATCAAAGAGCGAATATAGATGCCTTCTGTGGAATCTAAATAGGGTTAACAGCATGGCTTTTTTACAGTTGTTTTACTAAAATAGGTACTCGTTACATGAAAACAACCACTGGCATAAATAAAAAGGCCTAATAGGTTGACTATTAGGCATTAATTTAATGTGAAAAAATGGTAAGGTTATTTCTCGGAGTAAATGACCTCTAACAAGGTTTGTCCAACAGCCTTTAGCGTGTTGTGGTCAATCACACTCATATTGTCTCTGTGTGTATGGTGGTGCTCAGGAAAACTTCCTGTTGCATCAAAATGAATAATATCAATGGTAGGAATGCCTGCACGATTCACATATAGATGGTCATCATCTATACCTCCGACCTGCACATAGTTGAAGTATTTGCCATTTCCCAAATTGGCAGCAGTGCCCCATACTTTTTCCAAAATAGGTTTCGCATATTGAAATGAATTTCCTTCCCATCCAAAGAAGGCATTAGCGGCACCAACCATATCCAGGTTGATTCCGTAATCGGCTTTATAATTAGGATGGTGCAAGTTGGAAGCCCAGTATTGCGAACCTAAACAATATGTATTGGGTTGATTGGTTCCTAAATCTTCGGCATCAAACAAAATAATATCAATTCCAACAGCAACAGGATTTGCTTTAACAATACGTGCAATCTCCATCAAAATACCTACACCACTTCCACCATCATTAGCACCCAAAATGGCTTTGTTTACATCAACGTTATCTTTATCGGCTCGGTCACGCGAGTCCCAGTGTGCACTTAATAAAATACGTTTGTTTGCTTTGGGGTTGATCTCTGCAATGATGTTTCGAACATTCAGTTTTTTACCATCAAAATTGGTGATCACTGTTTTTTGTTCAATCACATTGTCTGTGTATTTTTTCAATTCTTTTACTATCCAGTCCCCACATTTTTTTCCTGCTTCGCTACCGGTTACACGCGGACCAAAATCAACCTGAGTTTTTACAAAATAATAAGCTGAGTCTGCATTTAAGTTGGGAGAAACCTGTTTGTAAATTTGTGATTTCGGATTTGTGATTTCGGATTTGGATGCCGGTTTAGGTTCATTTGTACAGGATACAATTGACGAGGCAGCTAACCCGGATATAACTAATATGCGAAAGTGTTTTATCATAAAATAATCGTTCTTAATTATAAACTTCTAAATCTCTCCCGATAGCTATCGGGACGTAAATGTCAAATCTCAATTTATAGTATAGGATGTTCCTTCTTTTCCATCTTTAATTTCAAACCCTATATCTTTCAGTTTATCTCTGATGAGATCGCTGGTCCCAAAATCCTTTCTGGCTTTTGCATCGGTGCGTACATCCAGTATCATGTTCATCAAACCGTCAATCTTATCGGTATTCACCGAGTTTTCTTCTTTTAGTCCTAATACATCAAATACAAAGTCGTTAAAGAGTTTAGCCAATAACGTTTTATCAACTTGTGTTAGTGTTTCTTTTTTATCATTCACACTATTGATGATGCGCACACCTTCAAATAAATGTGACAATGCAATGGGAGTATTGAAGTCATCATCCATCGCAGCATACACATTCGAAACAAGCTTCTTAATATCGGATGTAGAATTGTCTGAAACGGGTAATCCATCCATCAGCTTCATTGCATTCATCAACCGGGCAAACCCTTTTTCGGCTGCTTGCAAGGCTTCGTTGCCAAAGTCAAGTGTGCTGCGGTAATGTGCCTGTAATACAAAAAAACGCACGGTCATTGGGCTGTAACCTTTGTCCAATAATTTATGATTGCCTGTAAACAATTCATGTGGCAGAAAAGAGTTTCCTAAACTCTTACTCATCTTCTGTCCGTTTACCGTAAGCATATTGGTATGGATCCAGTAGCGTGCCGGTGTTTTGTGAGAGCATGCCAGGTTCTGTGCAATCTCATTGGTATGATGTGTAGGAGCAAGGTCCATTCCGCCACCATGAATATCAAATTGTTCACCCAGATATTTTGAACTCATAGCCGAGCATTCTAAATGCCATCCGGGAAATCCTTCTCCCCATGGACTTGGCCATTTCATAATATGTTCGGGTTTGGCTTTTATCCATAAGGCAAAATCCAAACGACCACGTTTATCATCCTGTCCACCTAACTCACGTGTTCCGTTCATCAGGTCTTCGAGATTGCGTCCGGTGAGTATTGTATAGTTATATTCTTTAGAAAATTTTTCTACATCAAAATAGATGGAACCATTTACTTCATATGCATAGCCATTGGCCAGAATCTTTTTGGTCATTTCAATCTGTTCGATGATATGACCTGTAGCTGTAGGTTCAATGCTTGGTGGTAATGCATTAAAAAGTTGCATCATGTAGTGGAAATCGATGGTGTAACGCTGCACAATCTCCATCGGTTCCAGTTGTTCCAGTTTTGCTTTCTTACTGATCTTATCTTCACCTTCATCCGCATCGCTTTCCAAATGTCCTGCATCGGTAATGTTACGCACGTAACGAACTTTATATCCCAAATGCGCAAGGTATCTGAATATTACATCAAACGACATAAACGTACGGGCATTGCCCAAATGCGCATTGCTGTATACGGTTGGTCCGCACACGTACATTCCTACATGGCCTGTGTGTAAGGGTTCAAACTTCTCGGTGGTGCGAGTAAGGGTGTTGTATATTTTAAGATCGTTATTAATCATTTTGCTTTCCAAATATTGGGGTTCCTGCTAGTATGAAACACATGTAAAATAACAATTACAGTATTTTCAACGGTATATAAAATAACAAAAGGAAAGCGTTTGAGTACCGCTTTCCTTATTTCTGTCTCTACTTCGGGGTGTGTAAATGGTTTAGCAAGAATGCTATCAAGTGAAGAAATAACTTCCTTTTCAAACTCTTTCCCTAAACCTTGAACCCTTTTGTTATAGAATTTTTTTGATTCTACTAATTCGGTAGCAGCATGTTCAGTAACAACCAAACGATACATCTAATCAGAGTTTTTGAATAATGTTTTTAACTCATCAAATGAAATGACCGATTTCGGATTTCTTCTGTATTCGTTCAACTGTTCTCTTGCAATTATTACATCATCGCTTGTGGTTATAATATCATCTTCAATTTGAGCTTCAATATGCTGTTCTTTACAGAAATTCATAAATTGATCAACCTGAGTTTGCTCATGAAGTGTTATGGTAATGCGTGTCATGCTTGCTAAATAATTTTGCGACTCGAATATACCTTATTAAAACGGTAAATCGTCTGTTGATGAATCAGCGTTGAAGCTTGGTTCGTTATCCGGGTGGAATGGATCTGCTTCTGAAGAAGATCCTCCTCCTGAAGCATTACCCTCTAGTTTCCATGCACGTACATCTGTGTACCAGCGACCATTGTATTCGCGTGACTCGATGTTTAACGATGCTTTGATTTCATTACCAACGGCAAATCTTTTTAGTTCATTTACTTTATCGCCCATTACGCTCATCATTACCTTGCGCGGGTATTGGTCTTTTGTTTCAATTACAAATTCTTGTTTGGTCCATTCTTTACCTGCTTTACTCATACCCGAGGTTGACGGCATAATTTGAATGATTTTTCCTTCGATGTCCAGTGCCATAGTATATATTATTTAATTGTTTGTTTCACACAAAATGAGAAACGCGAAATTATTAGAAAAACCAATCCGTTTTACAGCGGTTGATAATATTTTGCCCTGATGGGAGGTGATTCGTTAATGGAGTTAATAAAGTGATTGGTTAATAGATAGTTGCAGTAATTATGTTGAGCCGGAGTTGTTGTCGGCTAAAAATAAATTTTGCAGACAAAGATGGCTGTAATCACGCAAACCAAATCCACCAGCAACATGATGCTTAGTGTATAGCGGGTTTCTTTCACATTTACTGATCCAAAATAAAGTGCAATCACATAAAAAGTGGTTTCGGCAGCACCTTGAAACAAACAGGAAAGTTGTCCGGCAAGACTATCGGGGCCATAGGTCTTCATAGCATCAAGCATGAACCCGCGTGATCCTCCTGCACTAAACGGTCGCATAATGGCAACAGGAATAGCCTGAATAATTTGAGGATCTACACCAAAAGCATTCAATGCTGCCGACAATCCGCTCATAATGATATCCATCAAATCCGAATTGCGGAAAATGCTGAGGGCAACCAGCATGGCAATCATATAAGGCAATACACGCACTCCCGTTGTAAAGCCGTCTTTGGCTCCGTTTACAAACGAATCAAAAATATTGGTTTGGTTGTGTTTGAAGATTTTTTCCTGCCAGATACTGTAAGCAACAATCGCCAGAATAATAACTAACAAAACGCCATTACTCAGGTTCCCGGTGAAATGGAATTTCTCAATACCACTCAGTTTGTTTACATAAAATAACAAAAATCCGATAAGTGCACTTACTCCGGTTACAAATCCAAGTACCACTCCATTCAATAAATTAATACGTTGTTTAATGCTCACAAAAATGAGGGCTGCTATTGTTCCCACAAATGAAGTGATAATGCAGGGCAACATGATATCAGCCGGATTGGTGGCATTTTGGGCAGCACGGTAACCAATGATGGATGTTGGGATTAAGGTAAGTCCGGCAGCATGCAAACATAAAAACATGATTTGACTATTACTTGCACGCTCCTTATTTTCATTTACCTCCTGCATGCTTTCCATAGCTTTTAATCCAAAAGGAGTAGCGGCATTATCCAGTCCTAAAAAGTTGGCGGCAAAATTCATGGTCATAAATCCGTAGGCGGGATGGCCTTTGGGTAGCTCAGGAAATACGCGTACAAAAAAGGGAGACAATACACCTGCAAGTTTGGTAATAGCATTTGAGTCATTCAATAAATTGAGTAAACCACAGAAGAAAGTAAGGTAACCGATCAATGGTAACCAGATATCCATGATGGTGTTTTTACATGTTGGGAAAATACCATCGGCAGGTTGTTTGCCGGCACATATCTGTACAATGCCATTATCAAGTAAATTATATAAGGTATCACCCGAAACACTGCTAACTGTTTTATTGGCCATTAAGGCCGCATACAAAACTGTATCCGATTGTTGAATGGTGGTTGATGATAGTTCGGCAATGATGGTTGGATCATTTTGTTTACCATTTACCAAACTGCTCAATGTATACAACCTGCCGGTGCCCAACATAAATAAAATGTATACAATGCTGCATACAATGATATACGACCAAAATCTACTTAATGCCATGACGATACAATTAGTACTTCAAGTGTAAATTAATTTTGAAAAGGCTGAAAATAAAGTTGCCATCAAATGTGGATAGCCTGCGGGATTTACTATTACTTTGTATACACCACCTTTAATTCTATTGCTATGACCGATCGTGAATATGTAAAGAATCTAAGAACCCCTACCCCTGAAAATCCCTTACGTGTATTAGTTAGTGCCTGCTTAATGGGCGTTACTTGTGGCTATGACGGATCGGCCAATGGAGAGTATCCATCGGCATTAAAATTGTTGCAATACGAAACCATTAAACTTACACGTTTTTGCCCTGAGGAGTTTTCATTCGGTACGCCCCGTGAGATGTGTGATATACATGGTGGAACAGGAATGGATGTATTGAACGGCAAGGCAAAAGTGCTAACAGAATCTGGTGTGGACTGGACGGAAGGATTGGTGAAAGCTTCAGAAAAAATGCTGGAAATAGCGAAACGTGATAATATTGAATTAGCAGTGATGATGGACATCAGTGCAGCCTGCGGCAGCCAAGTGATCTATGCAGGGAACCGCTTTGCTGAAGATAAAAAATACCAGATCGGAATGGGTGTGGCCGCTGCTCAGTTAACACGTGCAGGATTTAGTGTCATCAGTCAGCGTGATTATGCTTCGCTTGAATTGTTATATAAGAAATTAGATTCCACTCATGTTATGAATGAAGTTGCAATTGATCACCATGAGATGGGGTGGTATAAACAATACTTCGGAAAGTAAAAAGCCAAACACATACATGTTTGGCTTTTTTATATTGGACTGATGAATGATTATTTCACATCCAGTTTAATATTCAATTCATTCAACTGCTTACCATCAATAGTACTTGGGGCATCAATCATCACATCGCGGCCACTATTGTTTTTAGGGAATGCAATAAAATCTCTGATGGAATCTGCTCCACCAAATACAGAACACAACCTGTCAAAACCAAAAGCAATACCTGCATGTGGTGGTGCTCCGAATTCAAAAGCATTCATCAAAAATCCAAACTGATGTTGTGCTTCTTCTTTGGTAAATCCTAATATTTCAAACATGCGTGCCTGCATTGTTTTATCAAAAATGCGCACGCTTCCACCTCCAACTTCTACTCCGTTAATCACCATATCGTATGCATTGGCTCTTACGTTTCCTAATGTTGCAAAGTCGTTCAGCAAATGAACGTCTTCCGGCTTAGGTGCCGTAAACGGATGGTGCATCGCGAAATATCTGTTTTCAGCTTCGTTGAATTCCAGCAACGGAAAATCAACTACCCATAAACAAGAGAAAGTATTTTTATCGCGCAAGCCCATACGCGTTCCCATTTCCAAACGCAATTCATTTAGAGCTTTGCGGGTCTTGTCTGCTTGTCCTGCCAATACCAATATAAGATCTCCGGGTTGTGCATTGAATGCTTCAGCCCATTGTTTCAATGCTGCCTCATCATAAAATTTATCTACCGATGATTTGATGCTTCCTTCAGCATTCACACGCGCATATACCAATCCGGTAGCACCTACCTGCGGACGTTTAACAAAATCAGTCAATTCATCCAATTGCTTGCGGGTATATTCTGCACACCCTTTGGCACAAATTCCTACAACCAATTCTGCATTATCGAATACAGGGAAATTTTTACCTGCAACAACAGCATTCATTTCCACAAACCGCATGTCGAAACGGGTATCGGGTTTGTCGCTGCCATACTGTTTCATGGCATCGGCATAGGTCATGCGTGGCAGGTTATCAATATCAATTCCTTTTACCTGTTTGAACAGGTGTTTTACCAAACCTTCAAACATGTTTAAAATATCTTCCTGTTCAACAAAGCTCATTTCACAGTCAATCTGTGTAAACTCCGGTTGACGGTCGGCACGCAAATCTTCATCACGGAAACATTTTACAATTTGGTAGTAACGATCGAATCCGCTTACCATCAATAATTGTTTAAAGGTTTGAGGTGATTGGGGCAAGGCATAAAATTCGCCCGGGTTCATACGGCTAGGTACTACAAAATCACGTGCTCCTTCCGGTGTTGATTTAATCAATACCGGTGTTTCTACCTCAATAAAGGATTGGCTATCGAGATAGGTACGGGTTTGTTGGGAGACCTTGTGACGCAATTCCAGATTGGCCCGAACATTGGCTCTGCGCAAATCGAGGTAGCGGTATTTCATGCGGATATCGTCCCCGCCATCGGTGTTTTCTTCAATAGTAAAAGGAGGTGTGATGGCCTGATTCAAAATGTTCAGGGCGGTAACTTCAATTTCAATTTCGCCTGTAGCAATATTATTGTTTTTACTGCTGCGTTCAATTACCGTTCCTGTTACCTGCAATACAAACTCACGTCCGCATTTGCGTGCCTGTTCGCATAAAGCAGCATTGGTTTCCATGTTAAAAGCCAATTGTGTAATACCATAACGGTCCCTCAGATCAATAAAGGTCATTCCACCCAAATCACGACTTTTTTGTACCCAACCGCTCAGGGTTACAGTTTTAGTGATATTCGTTAATCTTAATTCTCCGCAGGTATGTGTTCTTAACATGGTTGTAAGTGCTTTCGTAATAGAGGGCGAAAATAAGCAAACCCTCCTTTTTTGGAGACATTCACCCGAATCATTTTATAAAAACTTTGGGTGCAGGTTTCATTCAGTACTGTTTTTTTGCTGATTAATGTCAATTTAGTGGCTGTAAAGTCTTGAAAACAAAGAGTTGTTTGGTTTTTTTTGCCTTTGTAGTTAAAACACTACAGGAATAATTTGATCGTGCTCTTTCTTTTGTATCACTCTAAACAAGAAATACGATTTTCAGTGAAACGTACAACTACTTAGTGGTGTTTGTAGTTGTTCTTTTCATAGCATACAAAAAAGCCTCGCGTAAGCGGGGTTTTTTTATATCCAAAAATTGCCGTTTTAGCGATCAATCGTGTATGTTGCAACACATATGGCAGAGTTGTTTTCACACGAGTATTTCATGAACATGGCGCTCAAAGAAGCGCAAAAGGCTTTTGAAGAAGGGGAGGTTCCTGTAGGAGCCATTGTAGTGAGCAACAATAGTATTATCGGTAAGGGATACAATCTAACCGAGAAATTAAATGATGTAACCGCTCATGCCGAAATGCAGGCCATTACTGCTGCTGCTAATTACCTGGGTGCTAAATATCTTACAGATTGCACGTTGTATGTTACCATCGAACCTTGCATCATGTGCGGGGGCGCTTTATTCTGGAGTCAGATCAGCAGAGTAGTGTTCGGAGCCGCTGATGAAAAAAGAGGGTATCAAAAAGCCGGAAACACCCTTCACCCTAAAACCGAAATCATTTCAGGCATATTAGCCGATGAGTGTTCATTGATGATGAAAGAATTTTTTAAAAAACTTCGTTAAGGCTCAATATTCTCAATCTTCTTCGGTCTGTTTAATTTAAACGCAACGTATACCATCATCACACTTAAAAGAATGGTATAAGATCCCACCATAAAGTTAAGCATATTGGTTCCGGTAAAGGGATTAGCGTATATAACACATCCAAATCCCAGGGACATCAATCCGTTTACAATAAGCACTACTTTTAATTGTTTTTGAAAAAGTGCAGCGACAATAAGTGCTGCTCCCATGAATGCTGCCCATATAGCAATTAAAGTGGTATAGTAAGTTGCGGATACAGAAGCATTCAGATAGATGCTTACACCCAGCGCCAGCAAGAGTATTCCGATGATAAAGGGAAGCCACCAGCTTTTAACAGTCTTCCGAACGATAATACCAACGGCAGTTGTTATAGTTCCAACAGCTACAAGCATATACGCAAGGTATACCATTAGTGTGAGTACACTCATATTAGGTGATGTTACAGAAATAAATCCGAACAGGAAAAGAACAAAGCCTAAAATAACCAGTGGAAGGGAAAAGCTTTTGAGCATAATAGTAGCGTTTAGCAAGGTGAAAATACGCAATTGTAATCAAACCCCGAATGGCTAATCTCAATCATATAAACTTAATGCCACTTCAGATGTTTGAAATAATAAAACATGTATATTCGCTACTCTAATGGACATGCGATTGTACAAGTAATATCCAGTTTCATTATTTATATTTAATCAACCAACTAATTAATACAAACATTATGGCATTCGAATTACCAAAACTACCTTACGAGTACACAGCATTGGAACCACATATTGATGCACGTACCATGGAAATTCACCACAGCAAGCACCACAACGCATATGTTACCAATTTAAACAATGCGCTTGCCGGCACTGATGGAGAAAAATTAAGCATCGAAGAAATCTGTAAAAACATCAGTAAATATCCTGCACCTGTTCGCAACAATGGTGGCGGGCATTACAATCACTCTTTATTCTGGACAATTTTGAGCGGAACACCGTCAAAACCATCTGCAAAATTAGATGCAGCCATCAATGCTGATTTGGGTGGAATGGAGAAATTCAAGGAAGAGTTTAACAAAGCTGCAACCACACGTTTTGGTTCTGGTTGGGCTTGGTTATCGGTAAAGGATGGTAAATTAGTTGTGAGCTCAACTCCTAATCAGGATAATCCTTTAATGGATGTTGCGGAAATAAAAGGCACTCCTGTTTTAGGATTGGATGTTTGGGAACATGCTTACTATTTGCATTACCAAAATCGCAGACCTGACTATTGTGCAGCATTTTGGAATGTAGTAAACTGGGATGAAGTAAGTCGCAGATTTGAAGCAGCATTATAATAGCGGAAGAATGGATACTGTATTGAATTTACGCGATATAACGGCCATCACAATGGCAGAACTTGCTTCGTGCACATTTACAAATATGGAGGTGTACACCCGAATGGAAGATATACGTGTACGCCTGGCCTCTTTGGATAAAGCCATGGTGATGTCGAGAAGTGAAAAAGTTAAAGCGTTGCTGGTGGTAAATACAACCAATGGTTTTCGTTCTATTACTACCAAAGTATTGATGGTAAATCCGGGGTCAATCATTGTTGAAGGAAATATATCTATTCCAATGCATGCTGTTTACAGCGTGAATATTGAATAAACGAGAGCGATCCTTCTAACTAAAAAATGCCATCCGTCAGCTGACGGATGGCATTTTTTGTTTGGATGCGGTGGGTTGATTATTCTACCGTAACGGATTTCGCCAGGTTACGGGGTTGATCAACATTACACTCACGCATTA
Organism: Bacteroidota bacterium; assembly: GCA_040386055.1. Lineage (GTDB taxonomy): Bacteria > Bacteroidota > Bacteroidia > UKL13-3 > UKL13-3 > UKL13-3. The sequence goes on along the minus strand of JAZKGH010000176.1, from coordinate 11,182 downwards.
CGGCAATATGGTATGATAATAGTTGCAGTGGAATGGTAGCTAGTAATGGTAGCATTGCCTCTTCACATTCGGGGATGTAAATGACGTGATCTGCTTGTTCCTTAATATGCTCATCGCCTTTGGTTGCAATGGCAATTACTTTTCCTTTGCGCGCACGTACTTCCTGAATATTGCTGATTACTTTTTCGTAGTTACTATGTTGTGTTGCAATCACCACTACCGGCATTTCTTCATCAATCAAGGCAATCGGCCCATGTTTCATTTCTGCAGCCGGATATCCTTCAGCATGGATGTATGAAATTTCTTTTAACTTCAATGCTCCCTCAAGTGCAATAGGGAATCCATATCCTCTACCTAAATACAAGGCGTTGGTAGTGTCCTTAATTTGTGCAGCAATGGTTTTGATATAGTCATTTGACTCAAGCGTTTTCTCTACTTTTCCGGGAATGGTTTCCAGCTCAATAAGTAATTCACGCATACGCTGAGAACTAATTGTTCCTCTTTTTTGAGCAATGGAAAGTGCCATTAATATTAATGCAGTTACCTGAGCCGTGAATGCTTTTGTAGAAGCAACCCCAATTTCCGGTCCGGCATGTGTGTAAGCTCCGGCATCTGTCATACGCGGAATAGATGATCCAACTACGTTACAAATGCCAAATATGGTAGCACCTTTACTTTTTGCCAATTCTAATGCAGCAAGCGTATCTGCGGTTTCTCCACTTTGCGAAATAGCAATCACAAAATCCGTTTCATTGATAATTGGATTACGGTATCTGAATTCGGAAGCATATTCTACTTCCACCGGAATACGGGCAAAGTCTTCAAACAAATATTCGCCAACCAATCCGGCATGCCAGCTGGTTCCACAACCAACAATGATAATACGTTTGATGTTTTTGAGTTTATCTTCAAACTTATCAATACCAGCCATAGTAATTGTGGCTTCATTGATATGGATACGGCCACGGAATGAATCCATAATGGAGCGGGGCTGCTCAAATATTTCTTTCATCATGAAATGATCGAAACCACCTTTTTCTATACTCTCAAGATTGATTTCCAATTCCTGAACATAGGGTGTTTTGATTGTATTGTCAATTGTTTTGACAGTAAGCTTTTGATTGTCGATAATCGCAATCTCGCCATCATTCAGGTAAATAACATTACGTGTATATTCCACAATTGGAGTAGCGTCACTTGCAATAAAATGTTCGCCTTCGCCTACACCTATAACCATTGGACTGCCTTTACGAGCTCCAATTAAATAGTTAGGGTTTTTGTTAGACAAGATAACGATGGCATAAGCTCCTACAACTTGTGTGAGAGCCATACGTACCGCTTCTTCAAAGCTTACATTATTTTTAACGTTGATTTCCTCAATAAGGTGAATCAATACTTCCGTATCGGTTTCGCTTTTAAACGAATGTCCCCTGTCTATAAGCGCCTTTTTGAGGGATGCGTAATTTTCGATGATTCCATTGTGAATAATAGCAAACTCTCCGTTTTGCGACAAATGCGGATGGGCATTTACATCATTAGGAGCACCGTGTGTGGCCCAGCGGGTATGCCCCATTCCGGTATGCGCATGTGTATCTTGCCCTCCAACGGAAGCTTCCAATTCGGAGACCTTTCCGCTCTTCTTATAAACAAGAAAATCTTTTTTATCGTTAAGGAGAGCTACTCCTGCACTATCATATCCGCGGTATTCCAGACGTTTAAGCCCTTTAATAACGATGGGGTAGGCTTCTCTATGGCCTATGTAGGCAACAATTCCACACATATTTTTAGTAATAAATTATAATTAGAATCAAGGATGTTATAAATCAAAAGTACTACAATGTTTGTAGTTTCAAAATAGGGGTGCTATCACTTTCCCTATTAAAGGCATTCAGTAAAGTTTTAACTTGAAGCATAAGCTGTTCAAACTGATCAAAGTTAATGGCCTGTGCACTATCGGAAAGTGCTTGTTTAGGATTAGGATGCACTTCAATGATTAATCCATCTGCACCAGCCGATGCACTTGCCAAAGCCATAGAGGTCACTCTCGAAGAGGCTCCAGTTCCATGACTGGGATCGGCTATCACCGGTAAATGACTTAGTTCTTTGAGTAAAGGTATAACTCCTACATCCATTACATTTCTGCTTTCAGGATCAAAGCTTCGGATACCGCGTTCACACAAGATAACTTTTTCATTCCCTCCACTCAAAATATATTCGGCCGCCAGTAACCATTCCGTTACTTTCGCGTGCATACCGCGTTTGAGTAATACCGGTTTATTTATTTTACCTAGCTCGTTGAGCATATAAAAATTCTGCATGTTACGGCTACCTACTTGCAATACGTCAGCATATTTATAAACCTCATCCAATAAGCTGAGATCCATAATTTCAGTTACTACACGCAGGTCATACTGTTTGGCCGCCTCACTTAGAAGTTGTAATCCGGTTTTTCCTAACCCCATAAATGAGTATGGTGAGGTGCGGGGTTTATAAGCTCCTCCACGGATAAATTTGATACCGAGCTTATGTAAAAACTCGGCTGTGGTAAATATTTGTTCTTCGCTTTCTACCGAACAAGGTCCTGCAATAATATTAAAGAGATTGCTTCCAACAGAAATTCCGTTTACATCAAAGCTTGTTTGTTTTTTCCATTTATTGCTGGCCAGTTGATAAGGAGTATCAATCACAGTAATGGTTGAAATAATATCAAAAGAATGTAATTCGGGTTTATCTGCAAGCCTAGGAGCTATGATAATATGTTGATCAGGCAAAAAGCGATAATGGGGAGATTCTTTTTTCAAAAAGATGAATAAAGATTCCAACTCATTCTCACGGTTCGATTTAACGCTGATAATCATATTTATTTTATAACAGTATAGCTCAGTTTTAGTTTGATTTTTCCGGCACGGGTATCAAGAATAATCCTGTTTGCCCCAACAGGATTATCGGCAGGAACAATAAGGTTTAACCCATAATTCACATTACGACCATTGTTTTTGTATTGGTTGAACCAATACTGAACCTGACGTTGAATGTTAAAATGATATTCTCCCGTTGCCCCATTATAATAACCATTATAGTACTGGAGACCATCAGATGTATATAAATCCAGGACGAAGTCATACTTACCTGTGGAATCAGAAGTATTCAATAACAGCCAGCTCGGTAATTTATATACAGAGGTGTCTCTGGTTTGGTCAATGCTTACAACCACTTCAGCTCCGGTAATGGCAATATTTTTTTCTTTTGCAAAGTCAAAAAGATACGGAAAAAGAATACGTGTTTTGAGTCCGGCTGATGGTTGGAGGTAGCAAGTATTCTGATGTGTACCTCCCATAGAAGGTTGAATGGCAACAGATGGAAGATAAGTGTGAATGAAATTATTTCCCTTTAATGTTGTCGTATTGGAAATCGGAAACTCTGCTTTGAGCGAACCCTCATAATATACAACCATTGTAGTAGTAGCAACATTCATGTTCATATAAGCAATGGCTCCCTGACCTGCCGCAAGCGGGCCGGTTTCCGGAACAATATACAATCCTTTTAAAAAGGACTTAAATGCGGCTGATGTCAGAAATTCAGCTGTGCCTGCATTTTTTAGCTTATTCACAAAGGTTGGTTCATCAAGCTTGATCCTCACATGAGGGGCCAGAGTCGCAGATTGACCATTAAGAGTTATTTGGATGCTATCTCCAAGATGAGTATAATCGGAGGTCCAGGTTCCCAAAGGTGTACTGTTTACGGCATATGTTTTGTTATTATACAACCCATCCGTTGGAAGGTCTTCGGTAATTTCATACACTTTTACCGTTTGGGTTGTAGCGGCATTACCATACACCGAAGAAGAACTGGCGTATGCAATCTGCAACACAATGGAATCAATAGTTGAGGTATTAAATACCGGGAATGCATCGTAAGGCAAATCTACCTGGGTAGCAATTGCCGACTTGGTTGTTCCGATTTCGGGATCATTCATGCTTCCCAGCATTAAATAAGATATTTTATTGGTAGTAAGGGAATCATGAACAGACGTATATGCAATAACACTTGCAGTATCCGATGATTGTACATTAAACCCTACTATGGCTCCGATGAAATCGGAACCAACGGTATCTTCATTTTTACGGCACGAAACCAGTAAAATTAATCCAAGAAATAAAACGAAAAAAGGAATACTAATTCTGTCTTTGGAGCAAACTATCATAAAGTTCAATATATGCTTCAACGTATCCTTCCTCATTTTTATGGTCCATGACAATTTTACCTTTTTGTTTTTTCATGAAACTGGTCACCTCCGGAGCGATTTCATCGCTACATTTTACTACAGCATCGGCATGTGTAATACCGCTCATATACAGGCCTGAACAGCTTGAATCACTCAATCCGGAAGTTTGTTTGTTATCAATGGTATTTAAACTTGCTTTACGTGCAAATTCTTTTCCCAGATTGCTTTCAAACTGATTTTCGAATACCGAGTAAACCACTTTTGCGTTTTTAAACACAGGCTCCGATTTGTAAATGGTTTTCATGTACAATGGAATCAAACTGGTCATCCAACCATGACAGTGGATAATATCAGGCTGCCAGCCCAATTTTTTCACTGTTTCCAAGGCTCCTTTACAAAAGAAAATAGTTCTTTCGTCATTGTCGCCATAAAACTGGTTGTTCTCATCAGTATACACAAACTTACGGTGAAAATAATCCTCATTGTCAAGAAAGTAAACCTGCATCTTCGCTTCCGGCAATGATGCTACCTTGATTGTCAATGGGTTATCATTATCATCAATTGTGATGTTGATACCTGATAAACGCACTACTTCATGTAATCTGTTTCTGCGTTCGTTAATACATCCGAAACGAGGCATTAAAACCCTGATTTCGTTGTCTTTTTCCTGAATGGCTTGTGGAAGTCTTCTCGCTAATTCGCCTACGCTACTAACTTGGAGGAAAGGAGTCATTTCCGAAGAAATGAACAATATTTTCTTTTTTGACATATACTTTGTGCTAAAAAAAGTATACAAAATTACGCCTTTTACAAAGAAATGCAGTAATATTCGCCCAAATTCTTTTCAGTGTTTTACATAACTATCAGATAATTAATATACTAGTTTGTTATTGTTCAAAGAAATTGCTCCATTGAGGGCTTATCTTAACGGCCGAAGGCTGAAAGGAGATACCGTAGGGTTTGTGCCAACCATGGGTGCATTGCATCAGGGACATATCGCTTTGATAAGCGAAAGTATTGCTAATCATTCGGTTACGGTGGCGAGTATTTTTGTGAACCCTACTCAGTTCAATAATCCGGAGGATCTGGTTAAATATCCACGAACCATTGAGCGTGATCTTGAATTATTGGAAGCAGCCGGATGTGATGTCTTGTTTCATCCGGAAGCGACCGAAATATACCCAAATGGATTTATCACAGAACATCATGAGTGGAATAATATCACTAATAGTCTTGAGGGTGCTTTTCGCCCCGGACATTTTGATGGAGTGATCACCATTGTAAAAAAACTGTTTGACATCGTTGAACCCCAAGCGGCTTACTTCGGTCAAAAGGATTTTCAGCAATGTGCTGTTATCGCTGAAATGATCAAACATTTCAATCTGGGCGTAAACATGCGTATTTGCCCTACACTCAGAGAAGCGGATGGTCTGGCCATGAGTTCACGGAATGTGCGCCTAAATGCTTCGGAGAGGGCCGATGCCCTGTTTATTTTTGAAGCATTGTCATACATCAAACAACATCAGGGAACATTACCGGTTGGAGAATTGTTGAGCATTGCCGAAAAAATACTTTTGAAAAGCTCGGTAATGAAACCGGAATACATTGCCATTGTGGAGACGGATTCGCTTAACCCTGCCGATAAACTATTGCCAAATAGGGAATATGTAGCATTAATTGCTACATGGTGTGGAAATGTGCGGTTAATTGACAACATGCTCTTGAAGGATTAATCATAAATGTTGTTACTTTGAATTGTTAGATGCGCCCCAAAGAAGAATTTATACAAGCCACAGAACAATCTGCATTCGATAAGGATATGCATCAAAAGGTGCACCATGCGGTTGATCAGTATGAAACCAGCAGGAAGCATGGTATGGCGCAGTTTTCCAATCTTGAACTTGCGCGCGACAGAGCCGCTTATGTGCGCTGGAAAGTCATTGAGAATCTCGACAAATACCTGATTGAATTCGAAGCAAGCATAATACGTAGAGGAGGAAAAGTGCTATGGGCAAATGATGCAGAAACCGCGCTGCAGGAAATTGATCAGATTGTAAAAAGACGGAATGCTAAAAGTATTGTTAAGAGCAAAACGAATATTGGCGAGGAAATTGGCTTGAATGAGCACATACGCAAAAGCGGTGTTCAATTGTATGAAACGGATCTTGGAGAATATATTGTTGATCAGGCGGGCGAAAAACCCTTTCATGGGGTAACACCTGCTATGCACAAAAGCCGTCAGGAAATTGCGCGGTTGCTCAATGATAAGATCAGCTCGTCACTTGATGCAAGTGCTGAAGAGCTTAGCAATGATGTGCGCAACGAGCTTCGTGATAAATTTGTAAAAGCTGATATTGGAATCAGTGGTGCTAATTTTTTAATTGCCGACAGTGGCATGATTGCCATTGTTGAAAATGAGGGCAATGCACGCCTCTCAACGTCATTTGCACATACTCATATTGTACTTGCCGGTATTGAACGCGTTGTACCTACAATAAACGAACTGGATTTATTGTTGCCACTATTGGCTGCATATGGAACAGGCCAACACCTTACAGCATATAATACTATTGTTGGTCCACGGAGCAATGAAGATGTGGATGGTCCAAGAGAGTTTATCGTAATTTTAATTGATAATGGTCGCTCCAACTTATTGGCACAACCGGATCAACGTCAGGCTTTGGCTTGCATTAAATGTGGAGCGTGCAGCAACGTGTGCCCGGTGTTTCAAACCATTGGCGGACATGCTTACGGAACGGCTTACACAGGTCCGATAGGTGCAGTAATCACTCCCATCATGAAAGGGTTGGAGGATTACAAACATTTAAGCAATGCCTCAACATTGTGCGGAAAATGCACCGATATCTGTCCGGTAAAAATTGATATTCACAATCACCTGCTGCGTAACAGACGCGATGTGGTAAACAACGGACTTGCTAAAAACAGTGAAAAGCTGATGTGGTTCAGCTGGAAAAAAATTATGCTGGCGCGCAAGAATATGAACAAAGGGACTTCCATCAAACAATTTATGCTGAACTCCTTTTTTAAAACAACCTGGGGTGAAAGACGTGAGTTTCCTAAACTAGCAGAGCGTTCATTCAACCAACTGTGGAGGGAGCAGTTTGGACAGAAATAATTTCTACTCCACTTATCTATTATTACTCAAGTTATAACTATAAGACTTTTCGTCCGTTTGTTGTTGTTTGCGTTTTTTTCTTCCATATTCTTTCACATCCTTAAACACATTCCAGTCGATAGCGATGTAAAAGACATGCGCATCAAAATTTGCAAACGGTTTGCTTTGTACTCCATTAATTGTTTCGGTTGCATTTTTATTGAAAAAGCTGTCCAGATAATATTTGAATTTTACATTGAAGCCACGGGGGAAGTTAATTCCCACAAATACGGATTGTGTATACCAGTTTACACGGTTGCTGAACCAAACACTGGAAACATCTTCTTTCTCGTCATTGATAAAAAGTTTCTCTTTATAATGAAAAGGCAGTTCAAACTCATATCCACCATATAAGAATGTTCCATTCTCAAGCTTTCCCAGTTTAAACCCTACCGGAATGCCCAGGTTATACGTTCTGTGTTTTTTGAGAGTATCTGTTCCAGGTATTTCGTAAATGAATCCAACGTTGCGAATGGCTAAACCATGAAAGAATCCGAAGTGTTGAGTGAAGTCATAATTATTGAGTCCCTGAAAATTGAAGACAGGAGACCACCTGAGATTGCTGTTGATTTGATTGCCACCCTTTTGAATGGTGGCAAACGAAAAAATCATTTCACCGGAAGTGGAATGATATGTTTTGGTTTGAGCGTATGTGTTTGCACAACATAGGGTCAGAGCAAGAACAACGAGTGTGGTAAAACTTTTCATAATTCGAATATAAGTTAAGGAAATAACACTCTATGAAAAGGGCAAAAAAAATGCCGATTGTTACACCGGCATTTTATATTGAGATTCAATTGATCTTAGTAAGAGCGTCTTCTTCTGTCGCCTCCGCCACTGTTTCCGCCACCTTCACTTCTTCTTCTCTCTCCGCCACCATATGATGAGCGACTTCTTTCTCCGCTTCCGCCTCTGTCGCCACCGCGATCACCGCCTCTGTCACCACCCCGGCTGTAACCTCCGCCTGATCTTCCACCGCGATCACCGCCACCGTATCCGCCTCTTCCTCCACCACCGTATGATCTTCCTCCGCCTTCCGAACTACGTGTTCTTCCGCTATCGTTTGCATTACCGGAAACTTCAACACGAACCTGACGTCCTTTGAATTCACTTCCATGCAATGACTTCATCACTTTCTCTACGTTTCCTTCATCGATGTTTACAAATGAGTAAACACCTTTTACATCTACACGGTGAATTTCGGCATTCGATACACCTGTAGTAGCTGTGATAAATTCTTTTAATGTGCTGATGTCTAATCCATCTTTTTGTCCGATGCTCACAAATAAGCGTGTACCTTGACTAGAGCCATAAGCTCTTTCTCTAGGTGCACCGCCATCACGTGATCCTCTTTCGCCTCTGTCGGATGTTGAACGTTCTCCAACATTTAAGTCAGGAGCATTCAGGTATTCATCAGAGAATCTTCTTAACTCTAATGAAAGCATTTTTTTCACTAACTCTTCTTTGCTCAGTTCCATTAATGGCTCTAAACCGGTTAGTACCGTTTGGTCAAAGATTGAATCTTCCACTTCACAGTTTTTAATGGTATCGGTAAAGGCGATCAATTTTTTATCACGCACTTCGGTAGCCGAAGGGATCAAAATTTTCTTGAACTGTGTACCGATTAATTTTTCGATTTCACGTAAACGATATTGCTCACGCATGTTCAATAGGGTAAATGAAATACCTGTTTTACCTGCACGTGCTGTACGGCCACTACGGTGTGTGTAGTTTTCGATATCATCCGGCAAATGGTAATGAACAACGTGGGTAATACCGGTAACGTCAATACCACGGGCGGCTACGTCTGTTGCCAACAAAATTTTGATGGCATGGTGACGGAAACGGCTCATTACTTTTTCACGTTGTCCCTGGCTAAGGTCTCCGTGCAAACAGTCGGCATTGTATCCATCGCGAATCAACTTATCGCTGATGTCTTGTGTTTCGTTTTTGGTTTGGCAAAATACGATACCATAAAAATGGTCGCTGGTGTAATCCAATACACGTTTTAATGCTGCTACTTTATCTTTAGCATGCACTACCGCGTATTCGTGGGTAATGTTTACATTGGCAGTATTTTTACGACCTACGGTAATTTCTACCGGATCTTTTAAATACACATCTGCAATTTGTTTTACCTGTTTAGGCATCGTAGCACTAAACAATGCAACACGCTTTTCAGCGGGAGTAACGGATAATATTTGTTCAATATCATCTCTGAAACCCATGTTCAACATTTCATCCGCCTCATCCAATACGACAAAGTTGATGTTCTGAATTTTAACGGCCTTACGGTCCATTAAATCCATTAATCGTCCCGGAGTAGCCACAATAATTTGTGCTCCGCGTCTGAGTTGGTCAATTTGTTGGGTAATGCTTGAACCGCCATAAACGGCTGCAATATTCACACCTTTAATGAATTTGCTGTAGTTTCCCAAGTCTTTGGAAATCTGGAGGCAAAGCTCACGTGTTGGACAAATAATAAGAGCTTGCGTGGTTTTGCTGTCGAAGTCAATCTTTTGCAATAGTGGCAAGCCGAATGCTGCTGTTTTACCGGTTCCGGTTTGTGCAAGGGCCAAAATGTCTCTTTCGGTCTCTAAAAATACAGGAATGGACTGTTCCTGAACTGGAGTAGGATTTGTAAAACCCATCTCCGAGATGGCGTTTAGAACGGACGTGTCTAAACCCAGTTCGTTAAATGTTATCAAAGTACTTTTTTATAAAATGAGCGGCAAATATATGGTAAATACTTGATTCTTACTAAAACCTGTGATTTATCATATTAAACAAAAGAGGCAAACCGGTTAAGGTTTGCCTCTGGATTTAGAAAATAGGTGTTCTTTAGTTTTTCACCAGTTTTGTCACCGTTGTTTCACCATCTTTAGTTAAGCGAACAAAATAAACGCCAATCTCCAGTGAGCTTATTTTATTCATAGGAACGATATTAGTACCAAGTGTCACAGCAGAAGTTTGACTTGATACAATACGGCCTTGAATATCGGTCATCTCAAGGGTTGCTATACCTTCGGTAAGAGCATTGAATGAAACAGTATAGGATGTCTTAAAAGGATTGGGGTACACAGAAAGCGCATTTATAGTTTCTGCAGATTCCGAAACTTTTACTACTTGAGAGTAGGTAAACTTACCATTACGATCAACTTGTCTTAAACGGTAGTATACAGTTGATGCTGTGGTAAAAGGGTTCAAGTCATTGAATTGATACGCAAGTGAACGGTTGCTATTGCCTGCACCATTTACAAATCCAATGTTCTTGAAGGTTCTTGAATCAAATGAACGCTCCACTTCAAAACCGATATTATTAGTTTCAGAAGCTGTCTCCCAGTTCAGGTTGACATTCCCATTATCATTTTCAGCAGTTAGATAAGTAAACTCCACAGGCAAAGGTGCCAAATTATCTGTTCCGGCTAGCTTAAAATTATTGTCAGACATGAACGATAATTTGAACGTATTCTTTACTGTATCAAGGGTTGTACTGGCTCCATTATAATACATCCAGGAATTATTGGAAAGTTTAGCTCCTATCAGATCCTGTTCGTTTACAATATTTCCAAGAAGGGGAGTACGATAGTAATATTTTATGCTATAAGTGTAGGCTCCGGGATCCATGGCAAGCGTCATATATTGTCTGAGTTGCAAATCAGTTGGGTAGCTTGTCATGGCAAGATCCGTATAGTTTTTAATAGTAACAGATGCCGGTAATGCAGAGGCTAAATCCCATTCAAGAAGGGCAACGGTATCTGATCCGTGCATAAATGCTTGTG
>JAZKGH010000175.1:0-12103 GCA_040386055.1 Bacteroidota bacterium | reverse complement strand
CACCGTTTAAATTTCAACAAGTGTTTGCTAAACTCAGAGTGCCGGTAGGAACCATCATTATTGTTGATAAGGCAATTATGAAAATGATCAATGCATCCTACGAAGAAGATTTTGACATGGGAGAAACATTTAAGATGACATCTAAAGGATTAAAGTGTTTGGATTGTGTGGATACCCAAGATGATGATGAGGATGTAAATATTGAGTGGAATATGGATGATGAAAATGGCGATATGAATATCCGCATTGGTAAAAAGGATAACGAAACAACCACACAAACCGAAATTATAAAAGATGGCGATAAAACCATTAAAGTGGAAAAGAAGGAGGTTGGACCGATAACTATCACTAAAAAAACAGAAACAGATTCGGAGAAACAGCGCTAACAGGTTGATTACATTGGCGCTGGCAAAAACATGTGGCAAAACTTGTAATTGACAGTAAAAACACATTATTTGCCACCATACAGTTTCTCAGGAATCACAGATAATGACTAAGAAGAAAAAAATAAGATTAGAGTTCCCCATCAAGGCTTCACCGTCTATGTTGTATAATTATATCAGCACTCCTTCCGGGTTATCACAATGGTTTTCGGATGATGTCGATATCTATAATAACTTCTATAAGTTTAAGTGGGGAAAAGATGAACAGGTAGCTGAAGTATTGCGAAAAACTGCAAACAAAGCCATTAAATTTAAATGGAGAGACAGTGGTGATGAAGAGTTCTTCGAGTTTGAAATTGTACAAGATGAACTTACGGATGATGTAGCTTTAGTCATTACAGACTTTGTGGATCTCAATGATGAGAAAAATGCGTCACAACTTTGGGATAGCCAGATACACGAATTAAAAATGAATATAGGAGCCTAATCAGCTCCTTTTTTTATGCCCAATGCGGTGAACCATTCACTGTAAATGATATTGGTTATTTCCGGCAAGCGCGCATGTTTACGCAATGCTATTTTTCTCGAAATCTTAAGGTAGGTGTTGTCTTGAAGGATGTGTGTAATATCAACAATTGACAAATCGGAGAGTTTACTGTATGCATCTGATTCCAGCTCTTGTTCCCATAAATTGTGACCGGTTAAGATCCGGGTCTTCTTCAATTGATGAAGGGCAGATGCCTGCTTTTTTGGCTCCAGCATGTCGGTTCGGATAATGAGATTGCAACTGATATAATGTCCCCACCAAAACATCGTACGCGCTACCCAATCAAAATCGGAGCCTTTTATTTGCGGACAATCCAATACCAAATAAGGTAAGCCTTTATACTGTTCTCCCTTTGTGATTTTAAACTGCCCGTTTTGCGTAAGCTCCTGATAAAGGACGTTTTGGTTTAATTTTTGTCCGCATTCAGCAAATAATTCCCGCATTTTAAGCATCACAGATTGTTTTGTTTCAGGATATATTGTATCCGAAGCAAAATCCAGTTCATGTTTTGTCAGTTTAATTGTTGATTTTCGCATCACTTTTTAAAAGACCAATATCATTGAAAAAACTCAATAAACTTATCACGTTTCAGTTTTTCCAAACTTTTCTTCCCACGTTTTTTGTGGTGTTGTTTATCCTGCTGATGCAGTTCATCTGGTTGTATATTGATGATCTGGCAGGAAAAGGGCTTACCTGGGGTACCATTGCTCAGTTGATGTTTTATTTCTCAGCCAGTATCATTCCACTTGCGCTGCCGTTATCCATCTTGCTGGCTTCTATCATGACCTTTGGAAACCTGGGTGAAACCTATGAGTTGATCGCGGCCAAAGCCGCGGGCATTTCCATTTGGCGCATTTTCAGACCAATGTTTTACCTCATGATTTTACTAAGCATTTTCGGATTTTTTGTTTCGAATATTTTGATTCCGAAAGCAACCCTCAAATACAAAGCCTTACTCTACGATATTAAACAGCAAAAGCCTGCATTGCTTATCAAAGAAGGTGTGTTTTATAATGGAATAGAAGGTATCAGCATGCGGGTGGGTAAAAAGGATGCTGTTACCGGTGAGTTGGAAAATGTGATCATTTACGATAACAGGGCGATGAATGGTCACGCTGTAATTGTTACCGCAGAAAGAGGCACCATGCATATGAGTGCCGATGAACGGTATTTGTTTTTTACACTTTACAATGGAGCACGGTATGAAGAAATGGATAAACAGCAAGGCTACGAACGCACACACCCTCATTCAATGCTAAGCTTTGCCGAAGAAGAAATTGTGTTTGATATGTATGCTTTTAATCTTAATCGTACTGATGAAAGTTTATTTAAGGATGGATACCAAATTTTGAATGTAATCCAGTTACAACATAAAATAGATTCACTGCAATCATTGATAGCACTGCGTAAAGCAACTCCAACGCATTACTATAATATGTACCTTAAAGTAAATGATTCGCTTTATGGGAAATACGTACCAAAGTCGATTGTTCTTACTCACAATGATTTGATGAGCGAGGTTCCGCAAAACAAGCAGATGATTATAAGCAATGCCTTAAACAATGCCCGAACAGTAAAGTCGGTTATTGATTACACCTCAACGGATGTAATGGATACTGAAAAATTATCAGTGCGGTATAATATCGAATGGCATAAAAAATACACGTTATCAATAGCCTGTTTCATTATGTTTTTTATTGGTGCACCGTTGGGAAGTATTATCAGAAAGGGTGGATTTGGTATGCCTGTGGTCATCTCCGTTTTATTGTATATCGTATTTCACATTATTTCCATAACCGGAGAGAAGATGGCCAAAACAGGAACGTCAACACCCTCATCCGGAATGTGGCTGGCTATTATGGTACTTGCTCCTGTAGGTATTTTCTTAACGTATCAGGCCGCAAATGATTCCGGATTATTTGACAAGTCGGCCTGGGTGAAACTAGGCAACCGTATGCTCCATTTGTTTAAAAAGAAAGCTGTTTAATCTGTTATGCGAATTCTGCAGCTTATCAATCGTGTTCCCTGGCCTTTAACGGATGGTGGTGCTATCGGCTACTTTAATACCATCAAAGGTTATCATGATGCAGGTTGCGAGGTAACTGTTTTAGCTTTAAACACACATAAACATTACGTTGAAAAGCTACCATACGAGCTCACCCAACTTGCAACATGGCATACCATTGATATTGATAACCGTGTAAAATTGATACCTGCTTTGTTCAATCTTTTAGGATCCACATCCTACCATGTTGACCGGTTTATTTCACCTGAATGCGAAGCAAAAATTAAAGATATTCTTCAGCAACAAACCTTTGATGTAGTAGTATTTGAAAGTTTGTTTATGATGCCTTATGTTGATGTAGTAACTAGTAATAGTAGGGCATTTCGGGTATTGCGACAATACAATGTTGAGCATGTTATTTGGCAGAAATTAGCCGATAGTGAAACAACAGTAGTCAAAAAATGGTACCTTCAATTACTAGCCAAACGGTTGTATGCTTTTGAACAATCGGTACTCAATAAAGCAGATAGTATTACGGTTCTTTCGGGAGATGATGCAAGACAGTTAATCGAAATGGGTTGTACTCATCCGATTCATATTTCACCTTTAGGCATCACCATTCCCGAAAAAAACACTCAACTTTATCCGGTAGCCGGTAGTATTTTTCATTTGGGCTCAATGGATTGGCAACCCAATATAGAGGCTATGGAATGGTTTGTTCAAAAAGTATGGCCCCGAATTGAACAGGAGTATCCGGATGCCACATTTTTTATGGCAGGCAAACAAATGCCTGCATTTTTACAGAATTATCAAGATGAACGATTGCTTGTGGTTGGAACAGTAGAAGATGCTGTTACGTTTATGCTTACAAAACAAATTATGGTGGTTCCATTGTTTTCAGGTAGTGGCATCCGGGTAAAAATACTGGAGGGAATGGCGTTGGGTAAAGCTATAGTAGCTACTAGCTTAGGTGCGCAAGGAATTGCCTGTGATCATGGTAAGAATATCTTAATTGCCAATACTGCGGATGAGTTTTATCAGTGTATCGGGCAATTGCTCAACAATCCCGTACTTTGCGAAACACTTGGCAACGAGGCACGAAAACTGGTAGAGGAAAAATATTCTAACACAAAAATAACAGCTGATGTGTTATCCTTTTACAAGGATCAGTTGAAACTTAAAGATGTTTGATGTTTTGTATATTTGAATCATGAAAAAAGCAACTATAAATGTATTGCAAACGGAACAGGAAAAATTCCTTATGAGGATGAATATGACTCATGAAGAACGCTTTCGTGCATTTATGAAAGCCATCAGATTTAAAGCAAAACTGATGCAGGCAACTATCATCAAACCCAATTAAGGATGGATATTAGCGATGAAGAGATTATTGAATTTTGGAAACGATTATATGATTCCAAAGTTGAATATATACTAGTAGGAGGGTTTGCCGTGATGCTTCACGGAGGAACGCGAACTACTGAAGACATCGACATTTGGATAAAGGATACGATTGAAAATCGCAAAAAACTGAAAAAGGTTTTCGAACAATATGACTATCCAAGCTCCATCAATTTTGAGACAATGCAATTTGTACCCGGTTGGACTACTCTATATATTTCACATGGAATAGAATTAGATGTGATGACTAAGCTTTCTGGTTTTGAACAGGAGCGTTTTGATGAGTGTTTAGCAATGAGTTATAAGGCTGTGATAGATGGAATAGAGGTGCCGTTTTTACACATCAATCATTTAATACAGGAAAAGACGAAAGTGGCACGTCCCAAAGATTTAATCGATTTAGAAGAGCTTGAACGAATCAAGAAATATCAAGAAGAAAACAAATAACCAATGAGTTTCCAATTTAATACCATAGAAGAAGCGATAGAAGATATCCGTAGCGGTAAAGTAGTGATTGTAGTAGATGATGAAGACCGTGAGAATGAAGGCGATTTTTTAACAGCAGCCCGAAATGTAACCCCCGAAGTTATTAACTTCATGGCCACTCATGGTCGAGGGTTGATTTGCACACCCATTACACCACA
This sequence comes from Bacteroidota bacterium, assembly GCA_040386055.1. Lineage (GTDB taxonomy): Bacteria > Bacteroidota > Bacteroidia > UKL13-3 > UKL13-3 > UKL13-3. Next base: position 7,123 of record JAZKGH010000175.1, on the reverse strand, counting down.
ACGTTGCGAAGAGCTAGACTTAAACCTGATGGTGAGCGATAACAATGCCGTTCATGAAACAGCATTTACAGTATCTATCGATTTATTAGGTAAGGGATGTACAACCGGTATTTCGGCACACGACAGGGCTAAAACGGTTCAGGCGTTAATTGATCCTGATACTAAACCTGAAGAGTTAGGAAAACCCGGACACATCTTCCCATTAAAAGCACAAGCAGATGGTGTATTGCGTAGAGCGGGGCACACAGAAGCGGCCATTGATCTGGCTCGTCTTGCAGGTTTTGAACCGGCAGGTTGTATCGTGGAAATTTTGAATGAAGATGGTTCGATGGCTCGATTGCCTGATTTGATAAAGGTAGCTGAACGTTTCCAGATGAAACTCATTACCATCAAAGATCTGATTGAATACCGTTTGCAAAAAGAATCGTTGGTGCGCAGAATCATATCGGTGGAAATGCCTACCAAACATGGCGACTTTGAATTGATTGCATTTGAACAAAAAGATACCGGTCAGGAGCATTTAGCTTTAATTAAAGGGACCTGGGAACCGGGAGAGCCTGTATTGGTGCGTGTGCATTCATCATGCGTAACAGGTGATATTTTTCACAGCATGCGTTGCGATTGTGGTGACCAATTGCAAAAAGCCATGGAGATGATAGAAGAGGAGGGCAAAGGCGTGGTGATATACATTAACCAGGAGGGCAGAGGTATTGGCTTAATCAATAAACTGAAAGCATACAAATTGCAGGAGCAAGGATTGGATACCGTTGATGCCAATGTACAATTAGGGTTCAAACCTGATGAAAGAGATTATGGAGTAGGTGCGCAAATGCTTCGTGATATTGGAGTGCATAAAATGCGTTTAATGACCAACAACCCGACCAAACGTGCCGGATTAATTGGTTATGGATTAGAGATTGTAGAGAATGTGGCCCTCAGGGTCGCCTCCAATCCTCACAACAAAAAATACATTGAAACGAAACAAAACCGTATGGGGCACGACTAAAGAAATGCGAAATTCGAATTGACCAAAAATTCGAAATGCAACTCATTAAACGTATAAATCATTCAATTAATTCCGCATTTTTGATCACTCCGCAATCCGAATTTAAAACATGCTTTTCCCTTTTCAATTAGGTTCTGTTAAAATGTATACGAAGTTGGTTGAGCCGGCCGATACGGCTTTATTTGAGTCGGGCGAGGTACATCCTGTGTATGCAACGTTTGCCTTGGGTAGAGATGCAGAATGGACCTGCCGGTTGTTTGTATTGGAAATGAAGGAAGACGAGGAGGAAGGAATTGGTACCTTTTTGAAGATAGAACATGCTTCTCCTGCATTGCTGGGCTCAACGGTGGTATTTGAAGCTACCTTACAATCAGCGATTGGCAATTCGGTTATTTGCAGTTTTACAGCCAAGGTGGGTGATAGAGTTGTTGCCTTTGGCGAAACAGGACAAAAGATTTTAAAGAAAGAAAAATTAAAAGCTATTTTTGGCTCGCTTTGATGAATAAAATGATAATAAACTTACAAGGAAAAAACGCACTCGTTTGCGGTGCTTCAAGAGGAATAGGAAATGCCATTGCCAAACAATTTGCAGCTTTGGGAGCCAACGTAACATTGGTATCGCGCAGTGAATCCATTTTAGAGCGCATTGTTCGCGATTTGGATACCAGTCTCGGACAACAACACGATTTTATTGCAGCCGATTTCAACAAACCGGATGAGCTAAGAGAAAAACTCCTGGTTAAAATGCACGAACCGAAAACATACCATATCCTTGTAAACAATACGGGCGGGCCACCAGCAGGATTGGCTATAGATGCTGAACTGCATGAATACACCACTGCATTTACGCAACACTTATTATGCAATCAGGTATTGGTGCAAGCAGTAGTGGATGGCATGCGTGCTTCCGGATACGGTCGCATTATCAATATCATTTCAACGTCTGTAAAAATCCCATTAAAGGGATTGGGTGTAAGCAATAGTATTCGTGGTGCTGTGGGTAACTGGAGCAAGACACTTGCGAATGAATTAGGTCAGTACGGCATTACTGTAAATAATATTTTACCGGGTGCAACAGCAACCGATCGGTTAACACAAATAATTGAAGGAAAGGCCGGCAAGCAACATCATTCGATAGAAGAGGTAAGCAAAGAAATGACGGATGAAATTCCGTTGGGTCGTTTTGCAAAACCGGAGGAGCCTGCTTATGCAGCCGCATTTCTTGCCAGTGAATATGCCGCTTATATTACCGGAATCAATGTCCCTGTGGACGGTGGTCGTACCGGAAATTTATAAATTTTACAAAACCCAAATAATTAACAAATGAAAAAACTAACACTTAAATCAACTTTAGTAGCGCTTGCTATTGCTGCTAGCTTAACTGTAACTGCACAAACCATTTCTTTCCCGCAACCAAGTCCGACTGCTTCTTTCAGCCAGAACTTTGCTACTTCTAAAATTGAAGTGTCCTATTCACGTCCGGGAATGAAAGGTCGTAAGATCTTTGGTGACGTGGTTCCTTTTGGCAAATTGTGGCGCACAGGTGCCAATGGTGCAACAACCATCAGCTTTGGCGAAGATGTAAAATTGAACGGCAGCGATGTAAAAGCAGGCAAATACGGATTGTTGACTATTCCCGGTGAATCGGAGTGGACAGTAATCATCACTAAAGATTTAACTGTAACAAGTGAGGATGGCTACAAAAAAGAAAATGATGTAGTACGCTTCACTGTTAAACCAACCAAATCAAACAGCTCAATTGAGACCTTTACTATTGAAGTGGCGAACATCAAAAACAACGAAGCTGATATTGATTTGAAATGGGAAAACACTGTTGCAAGCATTAAAGTAACCAGTGACTATGATGCTAGAATTGCCAAACAAATTGATGAAGTAATGGCTAAAGATACCCGTCCTTACTCAGGTGCGGCCAGCTACTATCTTGAAACAGGCAGAGACCTTAACAAATCATTGGAGTGGATCAACAAAGCTATCGCTGCGTATCCTGGTGCATTCTGGAATCTGTTGACCAAAGCTAAAATTCAGGTTGCCATGAAAGATTATAACGGTGCAATGGCAACTTCTCAACAATCATGGACATTGGCAAAAGAAGGTAACAATGATGCTTACATGAAAATGAATGAAGAGCTTCAAGCACAGATCAAAGCAAACCCTGCATACAAACCTGCAGCTCCTGCTAAAAAGAAATCATAAGGAATTAAATCCTGATTCAGAAACGCATCATTCTTTATTGAGTGATGCGTTTTTTATAGCCGCAGATTACGCAAATTTAATTAATTGAATTTGTGTAATCTGCGGCTATCCTATTTAGAGACTGTTATTTTAGGGAAGCATAATGCTATGCATACTACAAGCAAACACCCTATAACATTGAGCCAAAGGAAGGAAACAATATCAGCTACATAAACAGTAATGACACCTGCTTCAGCAAGTAATGCTGCATAGAAGACAGCTTTACTTCCTACGTTTTTTAAATAGAAGGCAACCACAAAAATTCCCAGAATGGTTCCATAAAACAGGCTCCCCAGAATATTTACGGCTTCAATTAAACTTCCCAATTGTGAGGCGAACATGGCTGTAGCAATGCAAAATATCCCCCAGAATAACGTGATCCATTTAGATGCTTTATAATAATGAAGATCTGTTCGGTTGGGAACCCACATGCGTTTATATAGATCAATGACGGTTGACGATGCCAGTGAATTTAATGCTGCGGCAATGCTTCCCCACGCGGCTAAAAAGATAACGGCTATCAATAATCCAATTAATCCTTTGGGTAAGTGATGAACCACAAAATATAAGAAGATGTAATTGGTATCATTCACATCGGCCGTTTTATCTGCTTGTTTAATGAGGGCAATTGCCTGTTTGCGGGTTTGCTGTTTGCTGTCTTCGGTTTCGCGCAGTGCCTGTTTGCTGTTTTCGGTTTGTTGTTCGTTGTTGTTGTGGATTGCATCGACAAGCGATGCAGCTTGTTGTTGGGATAGTTTGTTGAGAGAGTCCTGTTGCGCTTGCAGCACAATCAATTCTCTTTTATAACTACTGTTCTCAACTTTTTCCAATTGTTTTTGGTTGAAGAAGATGGGGGAGTTGTAGAATAAATAAAAGGAGAATACCAACGCACCGATCAATAGAATCAAAAATTGCATCGGAACTTTTACGAGGCCATTCATCAGCAATCCCATTCTGCTTTCCTTAATACTTTTGGCTGTGAGATACCGTCCTACCTGACTTTGATCGGTTCCAAAATAGGAGAGTGCCAGAAAAAAACCACCGATCAATCCGCTCCATATATTGTATTTATCTTTCCACCAATGACTGTCCGTAATATCAATTTTTGTTTCAATGATATTGAGCTTTCCCATCTTGCCCGCAACCTGTAATGCATCGGTAAACCCAACATTATCGGGTAATAAATGTACCACCATATAACCGGCCAAGAACATTCCGATAAATACAATGAACAATTGTTGCATCTGTGTATATGCAACGGCTTTGGCTCCACCCGTCATGGTGTAGATAATGAGTAATCCACCCATTACAATATTGGTGAGGTAAATGTTCCACCCGAGCAGGGATGATAAAATGATGGAAGGTGCATAAATACTGATACCCGTTGAGAGCCCGCGGGAGATCAAAAAGAGGGAAGAGGTGAGTGCACGTGTACGTAGATCAAATCGCTGCTCTAAATATTCATAGGCTGTGTATACTTTGAGTTTATGAAAAATGGGAACAAATGTGATGCATAACACAACCATCGCCAAAGGCAAACCAAAGTAGTATTGCACGAAACGCATTCCATCGGTATAAGCTTGTCCGGGTGCAGAAAGAAAGGTAATGGCACTCGCTTGCGTTCCCATGATGGAAAGCAAGATCAGAAACCAGCTCATAGAGTTATTACTTTTAAAATAACTGTTCAGGTTTTTCTCGTGTGAGCTTTTATAAACACCGTAACTAATAACCGCAATGAGCGTAACCACCAATACAATCCAATCGATACCGCTCATTCCTAATGGTTTTTTTGTGAAAGGGTTTCATGAATCGGATTCACCATCATCAACGCAGCTGAGCAATACCATAAGTGAAGTTCCATGGTTAAACGTCCTGCTTGTACTGCCGGATCGGTTTCGGTTAGTTTTTTAGCTTCCTCAATGGTTTTAACATCAAAGATGTAAATACCCCGGATATCGCCATTGTCCAGAAACGGACCGGCAACAACTAGTTTTCCTTCTTTAGCCATCCGACCAATATTATCCATATGTGCCTTCTGAAGACTGGCAGCAGTTGCAGAGTCCTGGTTTCGGTTGGGACCTTTTTTGAGGAATGCCATCACGTAGGGTTTCATGCCGTATTCATCTGCTTTAAGTGAATCGGCCAGATGTTTGTTGAAACCTTTTTGTTGAGCGTTTGCGGCAAATACACACAGTATTATGGCAAAAAACAAAATGTATTTTTTCATTAGGAGAAGTATTGAGTGAACACGTAAAACAATATTACCTCAAGTACCAAAGCACTTATAACGGCTATGTACCAAGTTTTGAAATTTTCGTTCTTATTCATCATTTGTTTTTTAACCGCAGAGAACGCAACGATTGCGCAACGTTCACTACGTTTGTTTACTATTGATTATTCTTCTTATTCCATCTTTAAGTAACAAAACATTAAAGTTGATTAACAATCCCAGTTTACATTTTGACAGCTTTAAATATGTAAGCGTTTGTGCCAAATGAATATCATTTAAGGCTTCAACCGATTTTAATTCAATAACAAATCTATTTTGAATCATAATGTCCGCTCTGTAACCACATTCAAGTTTTACTTCTTCATAAACCAATGGCAACGGTACTTCTTTTTGTACCGATAAACCGGTTTTATTCAATTCGTAAAACAAACATTCTTTATATGCAGATTCTAACAAGCCAGGGCCAAGACCTCTGTGTACTTTAAATGCGGCATCTAATGTTAAAGCTGCTAATTCATTTTCTGTTAAATTTACATTCATGGGGTTTATTATTAATATTTAATAAGGCTTTCTCTGCGTTCGTTGTGTAGTCGTTGCGTTCTCTGCGGTTAAATTCTATTTTCCGAGTTCGATGAGGTTTACCATTAAGCGGTAGGCTCCGGGAACACCTGCGGGGAGTTCGCGGAAGAATACTAATCCTGTATAAACGAAATGTCCTTTACCGTGCTTGGCTATCAATAAGGCGCCTTTGTTCGGTTTTTCATTAGGATCAGCCATGCTGATGGGAGCCACATAATTTGAATCCCAATCGCCTGCGTGGTAGATGCTGCGTTCCTGGATCCATCCTTCAAAGTCTTTATCGGTAATCTTATTCGGAGTGTTGAACACCGGATGATCAGGTAACTCCATTACTACTTTTGCTTCTTCATCTGTTATACGATCACGTGTAATTTTAAATGGATAGGGGCCAATATCTGCTTTAAACGGGCCCACGAAACTGTTGGTATTGTATTGCACAATGAGGTTACCACCATTGCTTACGTACTCCATCAATTTAGGTTTGAAGGAAGCCAATTTTTCGTTGGTATTGTATGCTCGTACACCGGTCACAATTGCATCAAACTGAGTTAACGATTCTTTAGCAAGCATATCATCGGTAAGTGTAATCACCTCATAACCCAATTGCGAGAGGCTGGGAGCCACTTCGTCACCTGCACCGGGAATATAGCCGATGCGCTTGCTTTTGGTTTTTACATCAAGCTTAATGAGTTTTATCTCCGCTTTAGGGAATAAGGTTTGAACCGGGATATGGTCGTATTTGATCTCTTTGATGCCTTTGGAATACTTCATTCCGTCTACTGAGACGGATAAATTCAGAACTGAATTTTCAGATGTTGTGCTTGGATGGATCAAAATAATGAACGTTTTTTCTTCACCCTTTTTAGCGAGATAGAAAGAATCCGTTATTCCTGACGAAACAGTCGGATACAAACTTAACATCCACCCTTTGGGTGCACTAAAATCGAGTAGCCCTTTAACATTATCTCTTCCGGCTTTCAAGCTAAATTTAAGTTCTTTGGCATTGCTGTTTGAAAATGTAAGAACCTCTTCTGCGACATTGATCATTACTGGAG
>JAZKGH010000174.1:0-1821 GCA_040386055.1 Bacteroidota bacterium | reverse complement strand
ATTTGTATGGCTTGCCAACCCTAACAGTTTCGTATTTAATGCCAGCCTTGCAACTGTCATTCATAAGACCGGTGAAGTGCTTACACCTGGTGCTTATCTGCTGTTCTATTGTACACATTTTTGATCTGTTGCCTTTGCAATTGCTGCTTTTATTTGTTGCCATAATTCAGGCTTACGGTAAATAAAACCTGATTGCCAGTAAGCATCCATGGCCTGTAATGCTGCCAACATTTCATTGAAGGCTTCTGTCCTGTTTTCTGCTTCATCCCTTTCTTTGGCATGGTCCACCGGTACCCATTTGCCGGATATGCTTTCAAATTCCTGTGTCATATAGCACCGCTTTTGATACGGGCTATTACAGCCTTAAATTCGGCCCTTGTTGCAACCCTGTCCTCTATGTAACCGTCTCCCATTTCTTCCCGGCATTTGGCCTCATGTGCCTCTAACTCATCCGGTGTAAAAGGTTTGAACATGGCATTTATACGGGCTTCCTGTTGCATCTGAAAAGTGATGCCTAATTTTTGTGTTTCGGTAAGGAAAGGGAACATGAGATTAATTATTTTGAATGGTTGGTAAAGACAAATTCATAAACATTTTAAACCAATAATTTGAAGCCTGCATGTAAAGCATCATAAGGTTAAATTGATCAATGCTACTGGTAGTGCTTGCCAGTGAATTATACTTTTTGAAATTGCTATCTGCAATGTTTATTAAGTGCTGCATAACTAATGGTTTTGTTACACAAATGTAATAGTAAAGTAATTACAAAATAATTTTATTTTAATTTTAATGAAATATTTTTTAAATAAAAAAGCAGCTTGATTTTGACAAACTGCTGCTTAATTAGGAAACGGAAAAGCTATTTTGTGAGCTTCTCAATGGTTTTTGCAATGCCTTTTAATATCGTGGCATAGTCCGGCGCCGTAGCATATCCAGCTTTGGCAATGGCATCTATGAATTTGTATGGGTCTGCCTTTACTTTCAATGCTTCGGCATATCGGCTATTGGTAAGGAAAAACTTTGCATGGTCTGTAAAACTTCCCTCTGGTGTATCGTACTTTCTGAAATAGTCCTTAATCATGTAATTAAACCATTTCTGGCCGTTCTTGAGCACTGGCGTAACTTTCTGTATGCGTGGAAACTTAGCGGTAGCACTGCGGCTGTATTCGGTCGTGGTGAGCAATTGCTCGTTACCATTCACCCCGTCCGTGTCCTTTATTCCAAAAATCATGTTACCAGGCGCTACGCTTCCCCAACCGCTTTCTAATGCCCCCTGAGCAAGTATAGCTATGGCGCTGATGCCTGTTTTCTTTTCAGTCTCCTTTGCGAATGGCAGATATTTATTTACAAACTCTTTTTGTGTCATACAATTTTAATTTAAATCTAAGGTACAAAAAAGCCCCGCACATGGCAGGGCTCCTAAAATATTGAATCGGTTAATCATTGTCATCGTCTGTGTCCGGTAATGCCTTTTTAAACCAGCGTTGGTACACGTACTCAATCAGGCTTACAAATACCTTCACTTTGGTTTCAGGTGGCGCAAACAGGATGCTAAAAGCTGATGCAATGGAATGTGAAAGGACTGCCCATTTAGCCTCATCAAATTTATCAATGTGAGCCTGAATAGCGGTAATGCCTTCGTCCAGTGTTGTTACCGGCAAATTGAACATTTCACAAACCTGTTTTACCACGTTCTCCAGCTTTGCTTCATCCAGGCCGGGAAACTTTTCCTTTAGCAGTGCCCGTATTTCTGCCGGCGCTTTGCCTAAGTTATCGTTGATGATGTCCACAATGCCGGCCCCGTTCTGCAATGCCTGCTTT
>JAZKGH010000173.1:0-2598 GCA_040386055.1 Bacteroidota bacterium | reverse complement strand
ACGACAAGCAAATTTACATTGCGATTTAACCCCTCCCCCACCGACCACAAACCCTATTTCCTACCATTGGGATTTTGGAGTGAATAATGCAACCAACGATACCTCGAATCAGTTTGCACCCACTTTTACTTTCCCCGACACCGGGAGTTATCTTGTAAGGTTGATTGCGATAAAGAATGCAGGAGGCGGACTTAGTTGTACGGATACAACGTATGCCTATGTATATGTTTACCCTACTTTTGACGCTGATTTTATAACGGGCAATGTTTGCGAAGACTCAGCAGCACATTTTACAAGTCAAATAGTTTCTACCCATGGAAACATTAATTTATGGAACTGGAGGTTTGGTGATGGGAACACGTCAACACAAAGCAATCCAAGTCATTCGTATTCGTCTCCGGGAAATTATTCGGTCACATTGATTGGCGGAAATGATTTAGGCTGCCGCGATACGGCTCAAAAAAATATTACTATACATGAAACACCGGTTGCGGGTTTTTCATTCGCCACTACGTGTATAAATCAACCAATCAATTTTAATAATAGCACTACGGGTCCCGTTGCATCTACGCTTTGGTCGTTTGGAAATGGAGGAACCGATACGCAACAAAACCCAACCTATACCTATACTTCAACAGGAATTTTCAATATAAGTCTATTCGTGGTTTCACCGAACGGATGTAAAGACACCTCCATCCAAAACCTGACAGTGAATCCTTCCCCTGATGTAGCGAACAATGATACGACTATTTGCTACGGGCAATCCGTTCAGCTTCACGCAAGCGGGGGAACTGTTTATACCTGGAGTCCTTCGACCGGATTAAGTGATTCAACCGCAGCAAATCCAATTGCCACCCCAACCCCGCCTTCATCTGCTACCTATTCCATTACTGCCGTAAATCAATTTCAATGCACTGCAAGTGATGCTGTAACTATTTCCTTTTATGCTTTTACAAGTGTAAGCGCTGGGCCCGATACATCTGTTTGTTTAAGTGGTGCCAACTTCCGCGACAGTGTTCAGATCAGTGCAAGTGGGGGAGCAAATTATCAGTGGTCACCTGCTTCGAGCCTGAGTTCAGCTTCTCTTTCAAATCCAATAGCAAAACCAATTTCCAACACTACTTACTATGTAACTGCAACCGATATTAATGGATGTATTGGCCAGGATTCGGTAATTGTATATGTTTTGGATCCCGTGCTTGATGTAATACTAGATGAATCAAAAAATGTATGCCTGAATGATACAGTTTATGTGAATGTTATAAGTCAGGGTGCATCCAATTACGTATGGACTCCCACTCAGTTTTTGCTAAATGCAAATTCTTATAGTCCGGAGTTTTTTCCTCCTATCAGCACTGTTTACACGTTGAGTATTTCTAATTACTGTTATTCCAAAAGTGATTCTGTGAGAATTATTGTTTTGTCTTTGCCCGTGCTTAGCTTCAATCACCTTGATTCGGTTTGCTATGGCGATTCCGTTCAGTTATCTGTAACGGGTGCGCAAACTTACCAGTGGGATTTTGATAGCTCATTGAGTGCCTTTACTATTCCAAATCCTGTTGCATCGCCAAGGATATCTGCCTTTTACTATGTAAATGCTACTGATGTAAATGGCTGCAAAAACCGTGATTCAACATTAGTATATGTGTTGCCCCTGCCTATTGTAAATGCAGGAAACGATACGTTAATTTGGCGAGACACACATGCTGTGCTTAATGGCTTTACAGATGCTTCAAAATATTTCTGGGCTCCGAGCAGCTATTTAGAAGACCCTCTTTCACTTCAAACCAAGGCAGAAATAACGAAGTCTCAATCGTATGTATTATTTGCGGAGAATGATTTAGGCTGTAAAAACAGCGATACAGTTTTTATTACGGTTGAGGTAAATACATTCCTCTTGCTTCCTACAGCATTTTCACCGAATGGAGACGGAGTGAATGATATTTTTAGAATCGCCCGTTATTTAAATATTGATAAGCTGAAAGATTTCTCAGTTTACAACCGGTGGGGAGAAATGGTTTTTTATACCACCAATATCAATGACGGTTGGGATGGGGTATATAAAAGCGTGGAACAGGAATTAGGAGTTTATGTATGGCAGGTAGTTGCTCAAACAAAAGATTTTGAAGAAGTTGTACGTAAAGGAAATGTGACACTTCTTCGTTAGTTTGCTTTTCTATTATAGATTAGCAGTAAAATTATTCCTTATGAAAAAAGTATCCATTGCCATCTTTGCTGTTCTAATTGCCATAGCTTCCTGCTCAAAAAAAACCGCTCCTACAGCTGAGGTTAAAATAGACGGTGCAAGTGTATTTTCAAGTAATTGCGCCCGTTGTCATGGAGCTGAAGGAATAAAAGACAGCCGCACTCCAAACCTTCAAACCATTGCCCTTGACAAGGCTGGTTTAATAAACAGCATAACGCATGGCAAAAACAAGATGCCTTCATTTGAGGATAAGTTATCTGTTGCTGAAATTTCTGCTGTAGCAGATTTGATTGTTAGCTGGCATAATAAATAAATGGAAAGTTACCGGGTTATTGGTTTAATGAGCGGTAGTTCGCTTGATGGGTTGGATATTGCCTATTGCGAATTTCGAA
>JAZKGH010000172.1:0-7929 GCA_040386055.1 Bacteroidota bacterium | reverse complement strand
TAGAGCGCAACCTTGCCAAGGTTGAGGTCGCGAGTTCGAACCTCGTCTTTCGCTCAATTGTTCTGGTCATTAGTCAGTAGTCATTTGTTGAAAAACAACCGATAGATGACATTAACTAATGACCATTTTTATTTGCCCGGGTGGTGGAATTGGTAGACACGCAGGACTTAAAATCCTGTATCCTTTAAAGATGTGCGGGTTCAAGTCCCGCCTCGGGTACTAAGGGCTCAAGAGGGTTCGATTGTGCGGGTTCTCCCGATAGCTATCGGGACCGCCTCGGGTACCACGCTTTCTAAAGTATTTAAAACACAATACAATGAAAAAATTAGCCATCGCATTCGCAACACTTTCGGTATTTGCAATCACTTCATGCCACTATGGTGAGGAAGAAGCTAAAACAACTTTAGAAAGAAACGAACAATACAAATCGGAAAAAGCGGATTACTCAGTGAACCGTGCCGGTGGTGATGCACCTAAAGAAGAAGCTGCAGCACCTGCTGTTGCGGATACAACTGCCAAAAAATAATTTCCCATTGCATTCCATCGAAATAAATACACATTCTGATAAGGAAGGTATTTATCAGTCGTTACTCCCCCAACTTCAAGCGTTGTGCTCGGGTGAGGATAATCTTACAGCCAATCTTGCTAATATCTCTGCTGCCTTCAAAGAAACCTTTAACTGGTGGTGGGTCGGTTTTTACCTTGTTCAGCAAAATGAATTAGTCGTTGGTCCGTTTCAGGGCCCTGTTGCCTGTACCCGCATTGCCATAGGTAAAGGAGTGTGTGGCACAAGCTGGCAACAGCAACAAACTCTCATCGTTCCTAATGTGGATGAATTCCCAGGACATATTGCTTGCAGCAGTGTTTCAAAATCCGAAATTGTTGTACCCATCCTTAAAAATGGAGTTGTTGTTGCCGTATTGGATGCCGATAGTGAATTGCTCGCCCATTATGATTCTATCGATCAACAATATCTGGAGCAGGTAGCTACTTTTATTGCCACACTTTTTTAGTTTTCCCCTTCCTATTTTTAGTTAAATTACCTCCCTTATTATGGAGAAGAAGAACAAAGTTTACCTATTGATTATGGTAGCCGCACTAGGCTATTTCGTGGATATTTATGATCTCATTGTATTTAATGTTGTAAAAAATGATAGTCTCAAAGCACTTGGCTTTACAGGCGATGAGTTGAAGAATAATGAAATTTATTTATTCAACCTTCAAATGACAGGAATGTTGCTCGGTGGCATTTTGTGGGGTATTTTGGGAGATAAAAAAGGTCGTGTTTCGGTATTATTCGGATCTATCTTTTTGTATTCGGTTGCCAATATTGCTAATGCATTTGTTACTACCATTGATCAATATGCATTCTGGAGATTGATTGCCGGACTTGGATTGGCAGGAGAGTTGGGTGCAGGTATCACGCTTGTGAGTGAAAGCATGGAGAAAGAGAAACGAGGCTACGGCACCATGATTATTGTAACCTTTGGTGCCTTAGGTGCTGTTGTGGCCTCGCTTGTTGGTAAATCATTCAGCTGGCAAACAACTTATATTGTTGGCGGTTGTATGGGGTTAGCTCTTTTGTTGTTGCGTGCCGGAGCTTTTGAAAGTGGTATGTATGAACAGGCCAAACAAAATAAAGAGGTAAAAAAAGGAAATTTATTATCCTTGTTTTCAACGCGCGGAAATGCCCTGAAATATCTTTCCTGTATCGTTATTGGTTTACCTATATGGTTTGTGATTGGGGTACTAATTAATTTATCCAACCGCTTCGGAGAGGTTAATGGTGTGCAAGTGAATGTGGCAGATAGCGTAATGTATGCATACCTGGGTTTATCTGTCGGGGATTTGTTGAGTGGTCTGTTGAGCCAATGGTTGAAGAGCCGGAGGAAAGTGGTGATAGCCTATCTTATTTTTACAGTGATCTTATTGTTTGCCTATCTTTTTGCAGGTATCACTGATAATTTCTATTTCAATATGATATGCTTTTTATTAGGAGCTGCAACAGGTTATTGGGCATTATTCGTCACTATCGCTTCCGAGCAGTTTGGTACCAATATTCGCTCAACAGTAACCAATACCGTTCCCAATTTTGTAAGAGGAGCCGTTGTGCCCATTACGTTAAGTTTTAAAGCATTGTTACCCATGGTTGGAATCATATATGCAGCTGTAATTGTAGGTTCGGTATGCATTGCGTTGGCTTTTGCGGGTATATTATACGTGAAGGAATCTTTCTCCAAAGATTTGAATTATTATGAATTGGATTAACAAAAGAAGAGCCGACTGAATCGGCTCTTCTTGTTTAAAATATTCCTTCTTCACCTTCTATCTCTTCGCGCATTTTCATATGCTCTTCATGTTTCTTTTTCATCTCCGCTTTTTTCTCTTCTTTCATTTGCTTGTAAATTTCCATCTGCTTGCTATCTAAAAGGGCTGTTATCTGAGTGTTCACCTTTTTCATTTGTTCAAGCATCACTTTACGCTTTTCTTCTTTAGCCTTGTCTTTATTGGCTTCGCGTAAAGCTTTCATATCCGTTTTGTTTTGCTGAAGCACGGCCTTAAGTTTAGTTTGCTGGTCGTCTGTGAGGTTTAAACGTACAGCAGCGGCTTTGAATTTTTCTTCGTGTTTAGCTTTACGCGTATCACTCATTTTTGCATCCTGAGCTGAAACCGATTGTGCCGATAAGAATGCTACAAACAGCATCAATAGGGTCTTTGTTAGTGTTTTCATAATTATCATTGTATTAAATTATGGTGTTTGGATGGATAAACACACTAAGGGTTTAACTCTACAATGAAAAAATAAATGTCATCCCGAAAAATTGCTTATTTTTGCCCCTCAAATTTTAACTATCAATCACCAGGGCTATTTACCCTGTAATGTTTTGAAAAATGAGTAAAAAAGGAAGAATCCTGGTTGCCATGAGTGGCGGTCTGGATAGTACGGTTACGGCCGTAATGTTAGCCGAAGAAGGCTACGAAGTAGTAGGCATTACCATGAAAACATGGGATTATGCATCATCAGGGAGCAGCAAAAAAGAAACAGGCTGTTGCAGTTTAGACTCCATTAACGATGCCCGCACCATTGCCGTAAAGCATGGTATTCACCACATGATCCTGGATATTCGCGATGAGTTTGGCGATTTTGTAATCAACAATTTTGTGGATGAGTACATTGCCGGACGTACCCCTAATCCTTGTGTATTATGCAATACGCATATCAAGTGGGAAGCATTATTGAAACGTGCCAATCAATTGGATTGTGAGTTTATTGCAACCGGACATTATGCGCAGGTTCGTAATGAGAACAATCGTTACATCGTATCCAAAGGACTGGATGAAAACAAAGATCAATCGTATGTTTTATGGGGATTGAGCCAGGCAAGTCTGGATAGAACCCGATTTCCGCTGGGACAATTCCGCAAAACAGAAATCCGCCAAATGGCTATTGATATGGGCTACGAAGAACTCGCTAAAAAAAGTGAGAGCTATGAGATCTGTTTCGTGCCCGATAATGATTACCGTGGATTCCTGAAACGCAGAGTGGATGGATTGGAAGAAAGAGTGGAAGGCGGAGAATTTGTAACCCGGGAAGGGAAGGTTTTGGGCAAACACAGAGGATATCCGTTTTATACCGTTGGTCAACGCAAAGGATTAGAGATTGCAGTTGGTGAACCAATGTTTGTATTGGAAATCGAACCGCAAACCAATCGTGTGATTTTAGGTCGTGAAGAAGAACTAAAACAAAAAGGAATGTGGGTACGCGGATTGAACATGGGTAAATATGCATCCATCGATACTCCAATGGAGAGCATAACAAAAGTGAGATACAAAGATCCCGGAACCCTTGCCAATATTGTTCAGGAAGGAGATCGGATGAAAGTGATTTTCAACAGTGATGTGAAAGCTATTGCACCTGGACAATCAGCAGTGTTTTACGAAGGAAATGATGTTATAGGTGGAGGATGGATCGAGAAGGCATTTGATTTATAGAAGAAAGATAAAAGAGTGAAGAAGAAAGACGCTTCGCTGAATGAAAGATGTCATGCTGTCCCGATAGCTATCGGGATATCAAAGCAGACCTCCGGTATGCTAAATAGAAGAAAGAATGTTATATAAAAAGCGGAAGACTCATTCAGGTGCTTCCGCTTTTATTTTAAAACGTTCAAGGTGAATTAAGGGTAATCACTTTTATATTCTACATTCTGCGGTTTACGTATTTACTCATTTTTTTATTTACTCATTCACTCATTTTCCCCTCACATTCTAGGTCTCCAGGGGATTTCAGGCGCTCCGGCATCGTGTGCAATTTTACGGGAGAGCATGAACAGATAATCGCTTAGTCTGTTTAAGTAAGTAGTAATAATTTGAGGTACTTCACTTTCGGTTTGCAGGTGTACTACCAAACGCTCGGCTCTGCGACATACGCATCGTGCCACATGGCAATAGGATGCGGGTATATTTCCACCCGGCAATACAAAACTCTTAAGTTCGGGTAATGTAGTATCCATGCTATCCATTTCTGTTTCCAATAAGGTTACATCCTCATCATGTAAATCCGGAATTTTCATTTTCGATTTTTCAGGATCACTGGCCAGCACTGAACCTACAGTAAAAAGACGGTCTTGTATTTCGTATAATATATTACGAATATGTTCATCTGTTATACTTTCTTTTACCAATCCGATATAGGAATTCAACTCATCAATGGTTCCGTAACTTTCGATACGCAGGTGATATTTAGGTACACGCACACCTCCAATTAATGAGGTTTGGCCTTTATCGCCCGTTTTGGTATATATTTTAAATGTCATGGTTATGCTGTTATATTAAATATCCTCCACTAATGAGTATAAACAAAGATTGGGAAATAAGTTTTGAAACACAAGAATAGGGGGATCATAATATCTGTGTTTGAATCCTAGTAAAATATCTCAGGAATTTTCCTTTTTACATAGGGAATGTTTCCAATTTTAATAAGCATATTGATAAGCCAAACTCTTTTACCCAATAGGCGTTGCAGGAAATAATGGTTTTTGAAATTTCCCCACATCTTTTTATATACTCGTTCTTCGTAAGCTTTGAGATCAGCTGCAGTAAATGCATCATTCGGCATCGATTGCATAATTTGTTCGGCTGCAAACTTTCCGCTTTCCATCGCGGTTTCAATTCCTTCTCCGCTAAAAGGATCGATCAATGCTGCAGCATCTCCGCATAACATAAAACGATGTCCCGATATAGTATGTTTTTTTGAACCCAATGGAAGTCCGAAACCTTTCACATCCTCAAGCGCTTCAGCATCCTTGAAACGTTCGGCCACTTCCGGAATTTCATGAATGATCTGATGCATGCATTTTTTGAGATCTATTTTTTGTTCGGCAATGGTGGAGGAGAGCATGCCAAATCCAACATTCGCTTCATTATCAGATAAAGGAAAAATCCAAAAATAACCGGGTAAATAACCTTTAAGGAAATATACTTCAAGTGCATTTCCTTCCAGTCCTTTTATGTTGCGATAGTATTGCCGCGTAGCTCCGGAGTAATGTTTGCGGTCTACTTTAAATTGAGCTAGTTTTTTGGCTACAATAGAGTGGGCCCCGTCACAACCCACAATTACATTGGCAGTATACTGGTTGCCGTTAGTAGTAGTAATAGTTACAAGCTTATTGGTTACTGTTACATCTTTGAGAGATGTGCTTTGCAATACTTCAAGCGTAGGATTGGTGATTGCTTTGTTAAATAACCAGTTGTCAAAATCTAATCTGCGAATGCAGTGTCCCACGCGTGGAAATGCTATCTCAGCGGATTCAAATTTTGGGCTGTATAACTTCGCTTTCGTAATGTATGCTTTGGGTGGAAATTCGAGTAAATCCAATTCAATGGTTGGGTCTATTTGTCTCAAAACCCTTTTGGCTGTAGCACTTACCGCATCTCCGCATATTTTATCGCGGGGGAATGTTTCCTTTTCAAGCATCAATACCCGCAGTCCGCTGTTTTTAAGTGTGAGTGCACAAGTACTTCCTCCGGGACCTGCACCCGCTATTATAACATCGTAATGAGTATTCATGTTCCGGAAAGATTCGTTAGGGTTCTGCACAAAATAGTGTGAGGAAAAGGTATAGATAGCATTAATTCGTTCTGCTGAGTTTTAAGGTGGCCAAAGCTTGTTCCAGTTTGGTCAGCATTTCCGGCACATCTGATTCTTTTAAGGTTCCTACTGAAATACGATACCAATCGGTTCCCTTGGCTACACCAAATGCGGTGAATGGAACAACGGCAATACTTGCATTGTCTAATAAAAAAGCTGTAATATCTTCAGTTGAATTGATCACTTTACCGTTAGCTTGTATGCATCCCTTTAATGCAAATTGCGCTGTAAGGTATATAGCACCTTCAGGGGCAATAATTTTTACGGGATATCCCTTTTGGTGTAGGACCTCAAAACCATTGTAAATACCATCAAAACGATTGGTTACTTTTTGTTTGAGTTCGTTTACAAAAGAAGCTAAGGCTTCTTTGTTCTGTAAGAAATTACTTACAGCTACCTGTTCGGCTTTTGGAGCCCATGCCCCGATATGGCCTAAAATAGCTTTCATCTTTGCAATCACATACTCAGGTCCGAAACTCCAGCCTACACGAACACCTGTTGCAGCAAGCGCTTTAGAGATACCATCTACAAAAATGGTGTACTCTTTCATCTCAGGAACCAAGCTTACCGGATCTACATGGTCAATTCCTTTCATAGTAAGCATCCAATAAATCTGATCGTACAAAACGTACAGCGGTTTTTTGTTAGTTGCTTTTCTTAATTCGTTCTCAGCTATTACCATTTCACAAATCGGTAATAGTTGTTCCTTCCGAAACATAGTACCGGTTGGGTTGAGAGGAGAGCATAAAGCAATAATGGTAGCTTCGGCTATAAAGGGTTTAAGTTCTTCGGCAGTAGGTAAAAAACCATTTTCAGGTGTTGTTTCAATCTCTATTTTTTGAGCATCACTCAAATGGCAATAGTGATTGTTATTCCATGAAGGAATCGGGTATATTACTTTATCTTCAATATCCAGAAGTGTTTGATAAATAGCATAAATCAAAGGGCGACCACCACCAGCTACCAGGTATTCATTGGCAGAATAGGTGAGGCCTTGATGTTCTTTAATAAATGCAGCAATGGATGTGCGCAACTCCAGCATTCCATCAGCCGGTGGATAGTTGGTTTGATTCTGCGTATAAGCATCAATAATGTATTGCTTCAGCTCCGTTGGTATCGAAAACAAATTGGGATCAAAGTCACCAATTGTTAAGTTATAAATCGTTTGCCCCTCTTTAATCTTTTGATTTACTTCTCCAGCGAGCTTAATGATTTCTGAACCAATAAGGTGTTCTGCTTTATGCGATACTAAATTTGCCATGCCCCGAAAGTAATAATTTATTATAGAAAACAGAATGGGTTTTCATAAAAACTACTCTCTTGTTTTGGTATAACAGCCTTAGTTTTTAATAAACTTTTGTGTAAATGTTTGAGTGCCGATTTGAATATGGATAATATACATTCCGGTGTTCAGTGTTGAAATATCAATATTTTCTTTGCCTGACAATATATTTTCTCCAAGCAAGGTACAAATAGTTGTAGTTAAAGATTGATTGCCTGATGTTTGAATAGATAGTTTATCATATGCCGGATTTGGATAGATAGTGATTTGAGGAGTAGCCAAATAAACAGTTTCCAATCCTGTTGTTTTACACATTGCTTTATTTAGGTTGGACCAAATGGAATCACACAATGCGAAAGGAACTTCTCCCAAATTTTCAGGAGCGTCACCCATGCGCACAACAACCAATCCCGTACTTCGGGAGATACTTACAATTTGACCATTCTTGCCAATGGCTGCAAACATATCAGCCGGAGCATGCATGGAATATGATCCCGGT
>JAZKGH010000171.1:11267-12754 GCA_040386055.1 Bacteroidota bacterium | reverse complement strand
GACAATCCTCCGATACGTGCATTGTCTTCCACGGTAACATGTCCGGCCATTTGCACGCCATTTGCAATAATCACGTTGTTACCCACCAAACAGTCGTGTGCAATATGTGTGTAGGCCATTAGTAAACAACTGTGTCCGATAGCTGTTGTAAACTTATCTTTGGTTCCACGATTAATGGTCACACATTCGCGGATGGTGGTATTATCACCAATCGTTACGGTTGTTTGTTCCCCATCAAATTTTAGATCCTGCGGCACAGCACCTAGCACAGCACCGGGAAAAATCTTGCAATTCTTACCGATTTTAGTCCCTTCAAAAATGGTCACATTGGGACCAATCCAGCTCCCCTCACCAATTTCTACATTTTTATGAATAACGGTAAAAGGCTCCACTACAACATTGGCGGAGAGTTTGGCTTGTGGATCTATATAGGATAAACTTTGAATCATACGGTTATTTTTCGCTATTGGCTATTGGCCTTTAGCTGTTAGCTTTTTTTGTTACCCGAATAGCCGGGATTTATTTTGATTTTTTTATTCTTTCGATCCCGATAGCTATCGGGACTAAATTAAATATTCATTTTTTCTTCGCTACTTGTGCCATCAACTCTGCTTCGCACACCATCTTATCTCCTACAAATGCAGTAGCTTTCATTACACATACACCTCTTCTGATGGGGCCAATTAAGTCTAATCGGAATATAAGCGTATCGCCTGGCAATACTTTTTCTTTAAACTTAGCATTGTCAATTTTCATGAAGTAGGTATTGTAATTCTCGGGATCTTCTACCTGAGATAAAATCAACACCCCACCCGCTTGTGCCATAGCCTCAATAATCAATACCCCGGGCATTACCGGATTACCCGGAAAATGACCCTGAAAGAACGGCTCATTCATGGTAACGTTTTTCACGGCTATCACATAGTTTTTGCCCATATCGGTTACCTTGTCAACCAATAAAAATGGGTACTTGTGAGGCAACATAGCGCTAATCTGTTGGATATTATAAACGGGCTCCTTGTTAGGGTCGTATCTGGGAACATTTACATTCGCTTTCGTTTTTTTGATTAATGCTTTAATCTTTTTACCGAATGCTACGTTGGCAGCATGCCCCGGACGGGCAGCCATAATCTGTGCTTTAATCGGTGTTCCGATCAAGGCCAAATCACCAATCAAATCCAGCAATTTATGACGGGCCGGTTCATTGTGAAAACGTAAATCACTGTTTAAAATACCTTCTTTTTTGATTTCCACTTTCGGCTTGTTAAACATTTTAGCCAAATGATCCAGTTCATCATCTTCAATCACACGATCCACAATCACAATGGCATTGTTTAAATCACCACCACGAATCAAATTGTTGTTGTACAACATTTCCAGTTCATGCAAAAAGCAGAACGTACGACACGAAGCGATATCTGTTTCAAACTCTTTTAAGCTGGTAATAGAAGCATGTTGACTTCCTAATACAGGAGAATTATAATCCA
>JAZKGH010000171.1:9374-11257 GCA_040386055.1 Bacteroidota bacterium | reverse complement strand
TCTCCACAGAACGGTCGTTTTCATGATAATAAATATTTTGTGGAAGCGTAAAATACTCACGTTCGGCCTCCTGTTGTTCGATACCTGCTTCTTTCAAAGCCTTGATAAAAAAACGCGCACTGCCATCCATGATCGGAGTTTCTTCAGCATTGATCTGAACCATGCAATTATCAATTTCCAGACCTGCGAGCGAAGCCATCACATGTTCTACGGTTGCTACTTTACCACCGTTTTGTTCCAGAGTTGTTCCACGCGACAAATCGGTCACGTTATCTACATCCGCATTGATAATGGGTTGACCCGGTAAATCAATCCGTTGAAATTTGATACCATGGTTTTCGGGAGCAGGCATAAACGTTAAAGTTACTTCTACTCCTGTATGTAAGCCAACACCCGAAAGTGTGGTTGTTTTTTTTATGGTTGTTTGTTTGACAGTTAAGCTCACTTTTGTATGTCTTTTAATAATTTTTCCAATTCATTGATGCGTTTTTCCAACTCCGGTAAACGCTTATACACAACAGATGATTTGAGTACCTCTTTGTATTCGAAAGCAGGTGATCCAAACCATTTTCCATTTTCATCCTTAATACTTGATGCTATTCCTGATTGTGCTCCAAACATGGAACCATCGGCAATAGTAATATGCCCGGCAAAACCTACCTGGCCTCCCACTACACAATATTTTCCTATTTTGGTACTACCTGCAATACCTGCTTGTGACGCAATCACGGTATGCTCCCCGATTTCTACATTGTGAGCAATTTGGATTTGATTATCCAACTTCACTCCTTTACGAATAACAGTACTTCCCATAGTAGCCCTGTCGATTGAACAGTTGCTTCCGATTTCTACATCACTCTCAATCATCACATTCCCCGTTTGCGGAATCTTTTTATAGGAACGATCAGCCAATGGAGCGAATCCAAATCCATCCGAACCGATAACCGTTCCTGCATGAATAATACAGTTATCGCCAATCACACAATCATGGTAAATTTTCACTCCGGGATATAGAATAACATTTTTTCCGATGCTTACCCTGTCGCCTACATATACCTGCGGAAATATTTTTGAACCTTCACCAATAGTTGCACCACCTTCAACTACTACATGTGCGCCAACATATACGTTGCCTGCAAGTATTGCCTGTGGGTGAATGCTTGCTGCTTGGTCAATCCCATGTTTATGAAGTGCAACGTTTGCATATTGCTCTAATAAAGCAGTAAAACTTGCATAAGCATCATCTACTTTTATAAGGGTTGCGGTAACAGGAGCTGAAGGTGTAAAATTACGATTCACCAATACCGCTGTTGATTTAGTTTCGTATAAATGCGGCTCATATTTGGGATTGGCTAAAAACGACAATGCTCCCGGTTCGCCTTCTTCAATTTTGGCAACCTTGTTTAAAAGAGCTTTTTCATCTCCAACTACTTCTCCCTGAAGCAACGCACTAAGCTCAGCTACTGATATCTGCATGTAATCTTATTAGGCATAATTAGCCCAGCAATTTATGCTTTTTTCGGATAACATAAAAAGTATTTAGTAACAGGCTTGGCAAGGGCTGAGATATTGTACTGATCAGATGCATCCGCAATATCCTTCACCTCTCCATTGCGAAATAACACCTTGATATTAAAGCCTTCAGGACTATATGCCTTATTCATCACACTCTCTGAATACACAAAATAAGAAGCTTCTTCAAGGGTGATACCAAACTCTTGTGCAGCCATTTCTAAGCGGGTTTGAATATCTTCTGCACTAAACGGTTCCGACTGAATACTAACCTTTGGCAAATCTCTGTTTACAAGCTGCTTACACAACATTGAAAGAATGGTATCCGTATGCTCACACCATACCTTTACTGAGGCAAAAACATCGTAATC
>JAZKGH010000171.1:0-9364 GCA_040386055.1 Bacteroidota bacterium | reverse complement strand
AACTGACTGTACAGTGTTAAAAACCTGCTGTCAGTAAAAAATTGTTCTTTGCCTGGACGTTCATATAAAAATGTTTTAAAAGCCGGAGTTGCAAAAAGTTCGACTCCTGTTGAGGCCAGGTAAACTGCACGTTGCATTATTTTCACCAACAGGCTTTCGGCCGCAATCACCGTTTTGTGTAAATATACCTGCCAGTACATGAGTCTGCGGGCAATCAAAAATTTCTCAATCGAATAGATTCCTTTTTCATCAATCACCATTTCATCTTCATACACGTTTAACATATTGATTATACGATCATGTCCAATCACACCTTCCTGCACTCCGGTATAAAAACTGTCTCTGCGCAAATAATCAAGCCTGTCCATATCAAGTTGGCTGGATACTAATTGATGCAAAAACTTACGCGGATATTGATTGGTAAAAATGGCAATGGCCTTATCCAATCTGCCTTTCATTTCCGTATTGAGCAATTCCATAAAAGCCAGCGATATTGATTCATGATCAACATCTTTGATCAATACCGCTTCAAGGGTATGAGAATAGGGTCCATGGCCCATATCATGCAACAAAACGGCTGCACATACTGCGTCTTTTTCTTCATCCGAAATCACCACTCCTTTCCAACGCAGCAAGTCCACTGCCTGTGCCGTTAAACTCATAGCTCCAATTACATGCTGAAACCTTGTATGCAAAGCTCCGGGATACACCCAATTGGATAACCCAAGTTGTTTGATTCTACGCAACCGTTGAAAATAGGGATGTTCGATTAAATCATAAATGAGATCACTGGGTATAGTTACAAATCCGTATACCGGATCGTTAATGATTTTCTTTTTGTTAAATTGCCTGTGAGCGTTGGTCATACTGGCAGCAAAACTAATGGTTTTTACATATATAGTCTTAGCTCATATGAATTCATCCAAACTATACGCAACCAATATGAATGGAAGATTGTCTTAACCAAGCAAACATAGAGAATGCCCAATAATGAGGAGGTTTAGTATAAAATGTCTGCTCATCATCCCATTTTGGTTATCACACCAAACGAGTCTTTATGCCCAAAAAGAAGCCAATATCTGGTATTTCGGAAGAAGTGCCGGGCTAAATTTCAATACCGATCCGCCCACTGTTATTGAAGATTCCAAAATGACTACCATGGAAGGATGTTCTTCTATTTCCGATGAAGATGGCAATCTTTTGTTTTACACGGATGGACAGATTGTGTGGAACAGGTTTCACGAAAAGATGAGTAATGGAACGGGACTAAATGGTAATGGGAGCAGCACGCATTCATCTGTAATTGTTAAGAAGCCCTTTACTGATTCTATTTATTATATTATCACTTCGGATAAAGGTATTTGTTACTCGGTAGTGGATATGCGTGAAAATAACGGGCGTGGTAATGTACTTGAAAAAAACACTAAGATGGTTGCTAAATCAGCAGAAAAAATTGCGGCAACTATTCACCGTAACGGAAGTGATGTGTGGATTGCAGTACCCGAGGCCGGCACAAATAATATAGAAATGTTTCTATTAACGGAGAACGGAATGTTTCATCATCATGTTATTCGTGACTTTTTCATTTCCGGTTTTGCTAATTGGGGTCAAATGAAATTTTCTCCTGATAGCAAAGTACTCGCCTTAACTAATCCTACCGGCCCCTCCGGATCATCAGATACTCGTATTTCAATTGCTGATTTTGACAATTTAACTGGAACGATCTCAAATCCTAAAATCTTAACCGGAGCTAAAAACGTTTACGGTCTGGAATTTTCACCCTCTTCAAAGCTGCTTTATTTTGGAACATGGTTGGGAGTAGCCGGGGCGAGTGGTCTCTTTCAATATGACCTGACTTCAATTGATAATAACTTTTTGACCGCCTGTTATAAAGTCGCTCCGGAGGGAAACGGGCAGCTACAATTAGCTTCAAATGGAAAAATATATATCCCCAACGACCCATTATCATTGCTTTCCGTAATAAACTACCCGGATTCTGCTGGAGCAAAATGCAGCTTTTCTTCACAAACAGTAAGTCTGGGCAACGGACGATCCTGGTTTGGCCTTCCCACCTTTTACAGCAGTTATATAAACAGAAATCGCATTCGGGCTGAGCATACCTGTTTTGGTGACCTCTCTTTTATTTATACACTAAAAGATACTTTAAAATATGATTCTGCGAGATGGTTTGCAGATACGGCTCAAATACACAACCCTTACTTCTCGTTCCACCACCGCTTTCCCGATACAGGATATGTCTTGATTAAACTAGTTGCATACAAGCAAAACCTCACCGACACCTTTGTAAAATTCGTTTACATTAAACCAACATCTATATCAAAACCTGTTCTTTCAGATGTTAAACTGTGTTCCGGAGATTCTGCAATATTGAACGCCTATACAAATCCTGGAGCAGTATTTGAATGGAGTACGGGAAGCACCGATTCTGCTATTACAACGTATGTTGCCAATGATTATGTTGTTAAGATAAGTCAACAGGGATGTTCTATCTGGGATACCGTTAATGTTGCTATTCAACAACCTATTCAACGTTCTCTTCCGGCAGATACATTCTTCTGTCAACATGCAGATGTAATACTATCCATTCACGATCCAACCTTAACTTGTCTGTGGTCTACAGGTGATACATCCCATGCAATCAACGTTGCACAATCGGGTTGGTATTCGGTTAGGTTGAGCAAAGAACAATGCCGTATCACTGACTCGGTGAATGTAAGCCGGATTGATGTACCTCATATCTATTTGGGTGAAGATACGCTCGTGTGTGCCAGTATTCCTTTTATTCTGGATGCTACCTTCCCGTATTCTCAATACCGGTGGTCAACACAATCCAACAAATCAACACTCAATGCCAACCGGGATGGAACCTATTGGGTTGAAGTATCTAATATTTGCGGAATTGCCAGCGATACCATTGAGATATTTACCAAAGAATGTGAATGCGTATTTTTTATACCAAATGCATTTACACCCAACAATGATCGTATAAATGATTTATTTGGCCCGAGACTCAATTGCTCAACACTGGAATATTCGTTCAAACTATTCGACAGATGGGGGCAATTGTTATTTGAAAGTAATGACCCTTTAGATCGATGGGATGGTACTGTAAACAAACTCTCTTGTGGTGTGGATACCTATTTTTGGACCGTATCCTATGCCATGGCTCCGCCCATTGGTGATGGCCAGTTACTCAGTCGAAGAGGAACAGTAACACTACTCCGTTAATAGTCAGCACTAAAATTTTCCCGACACAATAAAATTTAGATTATACGTTTACCTTCGAGAACTCATTGGATGGAACTATTCATACCAACACTGGGTGATTGATTGTAAATTAAGACTATGCAAAACGTAAACATATTGTGGGCTGACGATGAAATTGAAATGCTGAAGCCTCATATTCTATTTCTGAAAAACAAAGGCTATGAAGTTCATAAAGTTACAAATGGACTGGATGCTATTGATGCCTGTCGCAACAACGATTTTGATATCATTTTCCTGGACGAGAACATGCCTGGGATTTCGGGACTGGAGGCATTGGCTCAGATCAAGACAATTAAACCTGATGTGCCTGTTGTAATGATTACCAAAAGTGAAGAGGAACACATTATGGAAGAAGCCATCGGAAGCAAAATTGCAGATTACCTGATTAAACCGGTAAACTCCAACCAGATTCTGTTGTCTATCAAAAAACAACTTGATAACAAACGCCTTGTTTCTGAGAAAACCGCACAAAGTTACCAGCAGGAATTCCGTCAGATTGGAATGGAGCTAAGCGATAACCTTGATTTTGATGCATGGGTAACTCTTTATCGTAAACTCGTTTATTGGGAGCTTGAATTAAGTAGCAGTCCGGATACGGGAATGGATGAAATTTTACTGATGCAAAAAAGTGAGGCCAACCGCTCGTGGACTAAATTTGTGAAGCAGAACTACATCAATTTTTTGCGCAAACCAACTGATAAAACACCACCCATGAGCCATACGGTGGTTAAGCGTAAGTTGATCCCCGAACTCAAAGGTGAGGAACCTGTATTTTTAGTATTGCTCGATAACTTTCGATTTGATCAGTGGAAGGTGATTCAAAGCATGCTGAATGAATATTTCCGCACACTGAATGAAGATGTTTATTTAACTATATTACCCACTACCACGCATTATGCGCGCAACTCGTTTTTTGCAGGAATGATGCCATCTGAAATTGACAAGCTGTATCCTAATTTATGGGTAGATGAGGAAGAAGATGAAGGAAAAAACCTTCACGAAGAAGAACTGTTGCAAACCCAACTGCAACGAGCAGGCATCAAGGATAAATTCAGCTATACCAAAATTACCAACCTCGATGCCGGTAAACGATTGGTGGATGATATTCCAAACATGATGAACAATAAGTTTAATGTTATTGTATACAATTTTGTGGATATGCTCAGCCATGCACGCACGGAGATGAATGTGATGAAAGAATTAGCCGAAGATGAAGCTGCTTACCGCAGTATTACCCAAAGCTGGTTTGAGCACTCTCCCCTGTTTGATGCCCTCAAGCGTTTAGCTCAACATAAAGTAAAACTAATCATCACCACCGACCATGGTTCCATCCGTGTAAGCGATCCGGTAAAAATTGTAGGTGACAGGGCTACGAGTACCAACCTGCGTTATAAACAAGGACGCAATTTGAATTACAACGAAAGCGATTTATTCACCATCAAGGATCCTGCAGAGGATTATTTACCTAAGCAAAATATCAGTACCCGGTATGTGTTTGCCACCGAAGATCATTTTATGGCTTACCCCAATAATTATAATTATCATGTGAAAATGTACAGCAATTCCTTTCAGCATGGAGGAATCAGTTTGGAAGAAATGATTGTACCATTTATTATCATGGAAACGAAATAACTTGACTTCTCCCGATAGCTATCGGGACCGCTCAGCCATTAATTTATTATGACTCAGGAAACCATTACAAAAAAGTATTATACCATTGGAGAAGTGTCAACCATGATAGGTGAAGCTCCTTCACTGATACGTTTTTGGGAAAAGGAGTTTTCGGTGTTAAAACCTGAAAAAACTGAGAAAGGCACACGTAAATATTCTGAAAAAGATATTCAACTGCTACGGCTCATTCATCATCTGGTAAAAGAAAAAGGTTATACTTTACAAGGTGCTTCCGATTATATCCGACAACAATCGAGCATTGAAGATACTGCCAAAGTTGTGGATTCGCTTACCAGACTGCGCAGTTTTCTGGTCCAGATTAAACAAAAGCTGGATATGTAAACCGTATTTCAGCAATCCGATAAAACACCTTATTATTGTATCTTTAAATTTTAGTAAAGATACATGAGTAACGAAACCAATAACGAAATCGTAAAATCATCACAAATCCGTTTTAATGTGATGCTTGATAAAGAAAACCTACCTGTACAAATCCAATGGGATGCAGATGATGCTGATGTGGATGGCGTGCAGGAAGCAAAATCAATTATTCTTTCTCTATGGGATGGGATCCAGCAAAATGCAATGCGCATTGATTTGTGGACCAAGGATATGAACGTAGAAGAAATGAATCTCTTCATGTTTCAAACCCTTTCAACATTAGGTGATACATACGAACGCGCAACCAACAACCCGGAGTTAGCAGAAGAGATCAGAGAATTTGCACACCATTTTGGACACAAAGCCGAAGTGTTCGGCCCTGATCATAAACACTAGTTGTTAGTTGATTAAGTAATTAGGTAATTGAAAAATTAAGTGATGAAGGTATTAAGGAAGAGTGACAAGAAAGCTTAATCATCATTAAGAATCAATCATCATCATAAATCAGCCAACTGCTAAAGCGAAGGGCCAACAGCAAAAAAAGCAAACCATGACCGACTATAAAAAATACGCTAAAGAAGTATTTCAGATAGAAGCCAAAGCATTGGCTGACTTAAGCAAACAGCTTGATGACAACTTTAACAAAGCCGTTGACACGGTATTGAAAAGCAAAGGCCGTTTAGTGATTTGTGGTGTAGGAAAATCTGGATTGGTGGGGGCGAAAATTTCGGCAACACTTGCCAGCACAGGAACACCAAGTATGTTCATGCATCCTGTTGAAGCCTTTCATGGCGATTTGGGCATGCTCAAAAAAGAAGATGTTTTGGTTGCGATTTCTTACAGCGGAGAGACGGAAGAATTATTAAAACTTATTCCTTACATCAAAGCTGCTTCGATCAAAGTGATTGGCATGAGTGGCAATCCTAAATCTACTTTAGCTAAAAATTCAGATTACCATTTAAATGTAAAGGTTTACAAAGAAGCTTGTCCGCTGGAGCTTGCTCCTACTTCATCTACCACCGCAACTATGGCGATGGGTGATGCATTGGCTGTTGCCTTAATGAAAGCACGTAATTTTAAACCCGAAGATTTTGCTAAATTCCATCCCGGTGGAAGTCTTGGACGCAAACTTCTAACAACTGTTGAAAGTTGTATGTTTAAAGACAAACTCCCTATGGTAAAACCAACCGCCAATATTCAGGAAGTTATTAACACAATGAGCAGTGGCCGTCTTGGACTGGCTGTGGTGATAGATAAACATAAAGTATCGGGAGTTATTACGGATGGTGATTTACGCAGAGCGATGGATAAACACACCGCTAAACTATTTACACTAAACGCTAAAGATATTATGACCGCCAAACCCCGCACCATTGATAAAAAGATGATGATGGCCGAAGCGGAAGAACTTATGAATGCTCACAAAATTACTTCCTTGCTGGTAGCAGATAAAGCCGGTAAACTGGAAGGCATTGTGCAAATTTACAGTCTCAATAAATAATGGAACAACCTTCACTCACTACCCCGCGTTTAGTATTACGGCCGGTTGAAAAACGTGATCAGCAAAAAGTGTTTGAGGGGTTTTCGCATCCTGAAGTTACAAAACACTTTGATATCACTTATGCAACGCTGGAAGCTACTGATGCGCAAATGGAGTGGTATAAAAATAACCGCGAAAACGGATTGGGATATGCTTGGGTTGTAGCAAACGAACAACATGATTTCATGGGAGTGTTTAGCATTTACCGTATCGACCACACGAATAAACGTTGTGAACTTGGCTATTGGTTATTGCCTGTATATTGGGGTAAAGGATATGCATCCGAAAGTATTCCGGCAATTTTGAAATTTGTTGCCAACAACCTTAAACTGCACCGTATTGCTGCCGAGATTGAGCCCGAAAATAGCGATAGCACTAAGCTGCTTGCAGGATTAGGCTTTGAACGGGAAGCATTCCTACGAGATTATGAATTTAGAAACGGGAAGTACAACAACCTCGAAATATGGGCCATGTTATTCCCAAATAATTAACGCTAAAAATTTACTTTTGCATTATGACGCTTTACGAAAAAATACGATCCACCCCATTCCTGATTTCCGGTCCATGTATCATCGAAAATGAAAGCATGGTAATGAACCTTGCCGAAAAGATTTCGAAAATTGCAGAAGAACTAAACTTGACTTATGTATTCAAAGCATCATTTGACAAGGCCAACAGAACTTCCGTTGATAGTTACCGCGGACATGGTATCAAAGAAGGATTACGCATTTTACAAAAAGTGAAAGACACCTTTGGTCTACCTGTAACCACTGATATCCATGAAAGTCATCAGGCCGAAGAACTGGCACAGGTGATTGATGTATTGCAAATACCTGCATTCTTATGCCGTCAAACAGATTTATTACTTGCTTGCGGCAATACAGGCAGAATTGTGAATGTTAAAAAAGCACAGTTTCTCTCAGGTGTTGAAATGAAACACGCAGTTAAAAAAGTTGAAAGTACAGGCAATAAACAAATTATCCTGACGGAGCGTGGAACGATGTTTGGATACAATAATTTGGTAGTTGATTTTAGAAACATCGTTGACATGAAAACCCTGGGATATCCGGTATGTATGGATGTAACGCATAGTACTCAAAAACCCGGAGGGATGGATGGGAAAAGTGGTGGCAACAGAGAATATGCAATTTACCTGGCTAGTGCAGCAGCAGCAGTTGGTGCTGATGGATTTTTCTTTGAAGTACACGAAGATCCAGATCACGCATTAAGCGATGGTCCTAATATGATTGCGTTAAAAGATTTCAGGCAATTATTACTAGACAGTGTGGTTAAATACAAAACGGGTTTACACTAATACTAATATGGCAGGACCTACATTCATTAATGCTCCCGAAAAAGTTACTGCACATATTCAGCAGCTGGATTCCTCAATTATTAAAACTGTTCAAATGATACGTCAAACCATTTTGGACGCACATTCTGAAATTGGTGAACACATCAAATGGAACTCTCCTGCTTTTTTCTATTCCGGAAAAATGAAACCTTCTGATCCGAAAGAATACAAGAGAGATATTGTTGTTGTGAATCTTCACCGAGGCAAAATATTATTGGTATTCCCCACAGGTGCCATCATAAAGGATACTACAGGATTATTGGAAGGTAATTACACTGATGGAAGACGGTTAATCACATTTAAGGATTTAAAAGATGTGACTGCAAAACAGAAAGCTCTGCAAGGCATTATTCAACAATGGATCGCGTTGGTTGATTAATCCATCTTCTCACGGAACGAGCTCTAAATAAAAATAGCCCTGAGTTTAATTTAAACTCAGGGCTATTTTATTTATACTGACGATTATTATCTCAACAAGGTAATCGAACCCGAGTAACGGTATTGTTTACCACTGAAGCTGGTTGCATTTACCTGGTAAACGTATACTTCTTGCGGACACAGTTCAACACCCTTGTTCAGCACCGTTCCATCCCATGATTCACTGGCGGATGTTGATTTCCATACCATTTGTCCCCAACGGTTGTATACAAATATTTCGATGGATAAATGTCCATTAGCTACAACCTTGAATACCCTATTACAATTCGGATCATTATCCAAACAATCTGTAACCTTACTACCCGGTCTGAACGCATTTGGAATAAACACTGTAATGTCCGGATCAATTCTGATCGGGTGTGAGATAGAATCAATACATCCAAATTCGCTTGTTGCATAAAGCCAGATTTGTTTCTGAGCCGTATCACCTGCGTATTCAATATTGGTTGGATTAGGATCTGTTACCTTTCTGTCTTCAGGTCTGCTTGGATCCGGACCGGGACCTAAGTTCCATAAATACGTCATTGCACTACCATCCTTCGAGCTCGACTGGTTAATGAAATTGAAGAATGGTTTTGCAATGGTCGTTACCCACGGACTTGCTTCAAACTCCGCATCGGGTATCGCATGTGCTGTTATCGTCATCCAATCACTCACATCACTACAAGCCGGTGTCGTGTTGGTACTCACCG
>JAZKGH010000170.1:395-9960 GCA_040386055.1 Bacteroidota bacterium | reverse complement strand
GTTATAAATGGTTTTTCTATAGCTTTTAATACGCTATCGCACGTATCAATCGTCTCTTAAATTTCACTTATAGAAGAGAATTGGTAAGGCCAAATTATTAATTTTTTCAAAATAAAAGATTTAATTATTCTAAATTAAATTTTATACCTATAACAAATTTTGCCTCATTCCATGAACCCTAAAATCTAAAGTCAGCCATTTATACCTCAATACACCTATTCGTTTCAACATATCATCAAAACAACATCTATATCCTCTTATACTTTATGGTCGTTCAGGCTTCCTAATTATTTGAAGAACGGTCGCATTTATTATGTAAACGGAAAGCTTTTATGAAGATTAAAGTCGTTACAAGTAACTTTTTAATCCAATTCATCAACATTTAAGACATTCCTTTACTCAAAAAAAATCCCCGATTGAATAAACAATCGGGGACTTTTCCCTTTGAGTTAGTTATACTGATTAACTCATTCAGTAATGTAATATGTAAGCACGATTTAGTTCTTCACTAGTTTCACTATTTGTGACTCTCCATCCACTGTTACTTTTACAAAGTAAATTCCTGCATGAAGATCTGCTACATTATCAATGGTCACTGTATTTAATCCACTGGTGATTGAAGTAGTTTGTTCATTTACTACTTTACCTTGAAGATCTACCATTTGAATAGTTACAGCTCCTTCTTGTTTTGCATCAAACGATACATTGTAGTTTGACGTAAACGGATTAGGATAAGCAGAAAGTGCGTTTACATTGTTACTTTCTTTGGCAACTTTAATGATGTTTGAGTATGACTCAGTACCATCAAAATCAACTTGTCTTAAACGGTAGTATAATACTGCACTGTTTGTTATTGCAAATGCTTTCTCATCCGTTAAGTTGTAGTCAATAGAAACATTACTGTTTCCTGCACCTTCTACAAATTCACCCACTCTTTCAAACGAGCGTCCGTCAAGTGAACGTTCAACTTCAAATCCTTTGTTGTTGATTTCTGAAGCTGTTGTCCAAGAAACAACTACATCATCTGAAACAACCTCAGCAGTTACGGATAGTAACTCAACCGGCAACGGTGAAGTATTATCTCCTACTGCAAAGTTTCCAAATGTAGTAACGTTAGCTTGTATTCTTGTACGTTGACCTGCTGATAAACCGGCTGCACCAAAAGGTGATGCGCCAATGTAACCATAATTGGTTCCATTGTGACGTGCGATGGCACAAAGTGTTCTGTTGAAACCACCAATTTCTAGTGAATCATCCCATGCAACATTTAAAGTAGCTACCGATCCTCCGGCAACTGCTTCCGATATGAACCATGTTCTGTTCACTACATTATTGCTGATTTGAGATCCGGTATTGTTTCCGGTAGTATACACTCCGTTTGAAACTCTAACACTTAACACATCTGTAACAGATCCAACTGTTAATTGAAGCAATGCAGGAGTGTATGAAGAAGAAGAACCAATCGGGAATGTTACGTTGGTTGCATTGTTGGCAACTGTTCTACGCAATGAACCATTACCATTAGTAATAAGGTAAGCACTTGCAGATGATCCAACAATTACAGCTGACGCACCCGTTGTAAGGTTATAATTTCCAATTACAATTGATCCCAATGTTAAACCTAAACGGGTATTAACCGTTACTGAACTGTTTAAGGTAACACCTGCAGCATTATTGATTATTAAGGTATCAATGCTGCTTAATGCATCACCCGCAAGTTGTGCTGCGCCTCCATTGTATTCAATGTAAGCAGCCGAAGCAAAGGTGCGTGATCCTGCAACCTGAATATTACCCGCAACACCTCCTGTAGCTGTTATACCTGCAAGCGATGCTACTATCAAACGTGTGCCTGATTGAGTGGTAAAGTTTCCATTACCAGATAGTATTTGTGTACCAAAGTTCATTTGACCTCCGGTTTGAACAACTACATTACCCAAAGCAACCAGGTTACCGGTTAAGTTGGCAACACCCGTTGAGGTAACTGTGATATTGTTGTAGGTACCTGTAACTGCTGTGTTGGTGCTTACTATCAAATCTGCAATAACCGTAAAGTTACTTCCGCTTGTTGCAACACCTGCAGGAGTTGTAACAGCTATTACACCTGATGTAGTAGCCGCTGCAACCGTTGCAGTAATCTGAGTAGAGCTGTTTACCGTGAACGATGCAGCTGCTGTACCATTAAAGGTTACTGCTGTTGCTCCGGTAAAGTTGGTTCCCGTAATTACCACACTGGTTCCAATACCACCCGATGAAGGGCTAAAGGCATTGATAGTAGGTAATTGAACAACGGTAAAGTTAGTAGCGCTTGTTCCTGTTCCACTTCCGTTAACAACGGTAATGGCTCCGGTAGTTGCTCCTGCCGGAACAATTGCGGTTATTGAAGTTGCACTGTTTACTGTGTATGATGAATTTACTCCATTAAATCTCACATTTGTAATGGCTGCGAAGTTGGTTCCTGTTATTGTAACAGACAAACCAACGGGACCATTACCCGGTGTAAACGAAGTAACTGTAGGTGCAGGATATATTGTAAATGAAGCTGCACTGGTTCCTGTTCCTGCCGGATTCACAACAGATACGACACCTGTAGTTGTTGCTGTTGCAACCGTTGCAGTAATGGTGTTAGCATCCACAATGGTGAAACTTGATGCATTTACACTGTTAAATTGAACCTGAGTTGCCGTTCCGAAATTCAATCCCGAAATGGTTACCACTGTTCCGAATGTTCCTGCACTTGGTGTGAACGAATTCACAACCGGAGGTTGGATTACGGTAATGATAGCCGTACTGATTCCTGTTCCGTTCGGATTGGTTGCACTTACCACACCGGTAGTTGCTCCAACCGGAATGGTTGTAGTAATGGTTGTATCATTTACAATAGTATACGTTGGTTGAGCCACTCCATTAAAGAAGTTCAATGCCGTTGTTCCTGTGAAGTTTCTTCCATAGATACTTACACTGGCACCCACCGGACCTGTAGTAGGCACAAAACGTGATACTACCGGAGGAGCATTGTTTTCCGTAACGGTGAAGAACATATTGGCAAGTGAGTTGGTTAACCCTGCTGCCGATACGGTAGTTGCACCCTGATTAACAGTTGCAACCGGTTGCGTAGCCCAAACAGGAGTAGCCAATGTAGATCCTGTAGTTTGAGTAGATAACTTCATATTGTTTTGCGAAGAAATCGCACCCAATAGAGCCGGATCATAAGTATATACTACACCATAGTTATATGGAGCTGTACCACCACTGATATCTGTTCTCAGGTATTGGTTAGCATTGTTACCGGAAGGTTGGTTTGGAGCAGTTACTCCCGTAAAGTTATACAACGTTGCTGCAGTAGGTGCTGAAGCTCCCCAGTTAATGGTTGCTAAAGCTCTTCCTCCAAATGTATATGATACACTGGTATTAGCTGCAGGAGCAGATGAAGCAATTGCTGCAGGAGGTGTTACTGAAGGAGCCGAAGTCAATTGAATAGAACCAATTGTATTTCCGAAGCCGTAAATTGTTCCTCTTGTAACTCCCGTATAATCTGTAGCTAAGTTATTAACAGAAGCTCCTGCTACTGCTTTACCATATACATACCAGGCTTCTGCATTAGCCGACTGAATTCCTAAGTTACCATTGCTGGTACTGGTTAACAAGTTGGTTAAGTTAAGCTGTCCTGCACCTGCACCGCTTTGCATGAAATAACTTCTTGCATCTGAAGTTGCGTTGGCA
The DNA here is from genome assembly GCA_040386055.1 of Bacteroidota bacterium. Taxonomy (GTDB): domain Bacteria; phylum Bacteroidota; class Bacteroidia; order UKL13-3; family UKL13-3; genus UKL13-3. The sequence continues at coordinate 6,240 of JAZKGH010000170.1, read as the reverse complement.
ATCCAGTTTGTGTAATTCAATGGAGCAGTTCCCCATTGTCCCACTGTATTCACATCAGCCGATACCAATAAGTTGTATTGACTTGATGATCCAACCCAGGTATTATTTGTTGGAGCCGGTGTTTGGTTTGCTAATGCAAAATGTGATCCTGTTCCACCTGTTCTGATATTTGCCAACATATTGTTCTGCAAATTCATATAAGTAGCCAATTCACTTGCTGTATTGTTACCTCTAAGGAATGCATATGAATTTTGATTCCCTCCTGCCGAAGCTCCGGTAACCAATACACTGTTATGGGTTGCATTAAAAGTAAACGATGTAGTGTTGTAGTTTAACCACATTCCGATAAATTGTGTATTGGTAGTTGCACCACTTCCCAAAGTAATCTGGTTGTTGGTTGCAAATGCATTTACAGATCCACCTGCGATATTGATACCTGCAACACTTGCTGTTGGTAAAATACTGGCCGATGTAGAAGCATTGGTTAAATCAAAGATGCGGTTACCATTGATATTGGTATTTTGTCCTGACGACAATGAGATACCTGTTACATTTGGTGTTACCGTTGATGCCGTATTCAAAGCTCTTAAAGCTGAGATAGTATTTCCGGTAACCGTAGCTACTGTATTTGAACTCAACCCGATGGCAATACCTACAACTGACATTGTTGTGCCTGTTGAAGTAATACTTGATGAGTTGGTGCTAAGGTTACTGATGGTATTTCCTGAAACAGTTGGAGCAGAAGAGTTAGCAAGAGCAATACCACGAATAGACGTTGATGATTGTCCACCCGGCATATACATATTGCGAACAGTATTGTTGTTCACTGTATAGGTTGGTACAAAGTTAAACGGTATTGAAGCATTGATACCGGTAGTAGTACCTGTACCATTGTTTACAATACTGTTTGCTAAAGCACTTCCAATAGTATTACCATTAATAGAAGAAACTCCTCCATTGGTTGCTGTGATACCTTGGAAGGTGGCAGTTTGACCTGCGGTTCCAACATTGATACCTGCAATTGTATTGTTGTTGATTACAACATTATTAGTTCCTTGGTAAACGATAGCAGAGTGCGTTGTTGCATTCGCAAATACAATACTGTTATTCACACTTGTGCTTCCAATTGTATTATTGGTAATGATAATGTTTCCATTATCAGAAAGGATAGCATTCAATTGAGAAGTACCTGTATTACTGAAATTGATATTACGAATTGTATTGTTATCAACAAGCGTATTTGCACCGGTTCCTACGGCAGCTCTTATACCTAAAAATGCCGTTGTTAAACTTGTACTATTCCATGAAGTACCTCCTGCATTTAATGTACTACCTCCAATGAAATTACCTGTTATCGTATTTCCACTTGAATTGTTGTTGGTAAAGATGTTGATACCCGCAAATTGTGTGGCAGCACCTAATGTTATAGGAAGATTGTTGTACATACTGTTGTTTGTGATTCTAAAACCATCACCATTATTATTTGCAACAGCTATTCCACTACCAAGGAAATTGGCAATTTCATTGTTATCAAAAACATTTGCAGCATTAAGTACTCCAACGCTTCCATTTGAATAGATTCCGGCACTTGGCACTCCGTTCGGTAACCCAATTGTGCTATTATAGTTAATAAAACATCCCGAAACAGTATCATTTGAACAAGGAACATTCCCTGCAGTAACCAGCAAAGAAATTACACCCGCTGATGCTGATGTATTTCCACCCTCAACAATCAAATTGTTCAACCGAACACCTTGTGCTCCATTGGCAATTAAGATGGTTGAAGCTGTTGTATTATCGTTTCTGAAACGTAAATAACGAACAGTAGAAGACCCTCCCGTAGGTACACCGGTAATTTTTACACGGCTGACACCATTCAGGTTAATGAGCGCATTCGCCACATTTCCTTGAATGAGGAATGGAGCAACCGTTCCCGTTACCGGACGAATAGTCAAGGTATAGGTTCCTGTTCCGGCACCGTCTTCAGCAAATTGATTCAACGATACAGTTCCCGGTTCATTCAACAAATCAGAAGTGATATCGGCAAAAATACTTCCACCCAATGTTCTGCTATTGATAAACTCGAAGAATCCACCGGGACCCGTTAAACTGGTATAGGTTGAACTTGTTCCTACCTGGAATACACTGTTGGCAGCAATAATTGGTAGGAAGTTATACTTGTTAGGCGATGCAGGATGTGTTGTAACTGTATTCACATTACTTGCCACGGCATATGGAGCATTTGAAATTACATTACCGGCATTATCCTGTGCAATCACATAATACCTGATGGTATCAGCTGTGGTTAAAGGAGCCATTGGTGTGTAATCAATACTGAATGATGCAACGGCATTTGTTGAAGTTCCCGTTACAGATGATGCTCCAACGCTAAACCAGTTTGTTCCGTCTTTTGAGTAATATACTCTCGGACGTGTAGTTCCGGCAGTAGGGATACCATTGTTATCTGTAATCGTTACATTATTAAGTGCACGTGTACCCGATAAGGTTCCACTGTTTACCAAAGGAGTAAAGCTGATTACAGGAGGGAAAGCATCCGGTGACTGGTTAAAGTTACCTGCATGTGCTCCAATATCAGATGGTGTATTGTTGGCACGAATGGTACCGAAATAATCTGTAGTAACAGAAGTTAATGACGGATCACCACTTTTTTCTGCCGGATTGGTTCCTTGCAAAGCCAGTGTTGCAACAGGTGCAGCACCCAATGCATTTGCGTCAAAATTTGGATCTGCAGAACCACTGGTTACATCCAGTTTGGTAACTGCACTCCAACTTGTAGTTGCACCACCCAAAGCAGCATAATCCACAAAATTAGTTCCTGCAACAAAACCATTACCACCGGTTACGTTGAACATATTATAGTTACTCACAATATTGTTAGAGTCAACTAACTTAATACCATAGTTTTTACCTGTGGCAGGAGCCAGACTGTTAACCCTATTGGCAATAATATTGTTGCGGATATCAACTAGGTTCACAAATCCGGCAATTGTTGGTATGCTTGCACCGATTTGAATACCTGCTGATAAAGCAGATCCTGAAGCCGGTGTTCCTCCTATGAGGATTGAATTATGGTAATATCTGTTAGCTGTAGTATTCAACGGATCCTGATATATACCTCTTGTAAGACGAGCTGAGGTATCTGCTGTTCCGGAAGAATCAATACCCAAACGAACCATGTTGTTTGAGAATGTAGATAATCCAAGTGTTTGCCAGATACCGGTAATAACAGGAAGATTTGGACTAACAGCTGTAGAACGGATACTGTGAACAAAGTTTCTGTCGATTGTTGTCACGTTACCATTAAATGATGTTGAATTTGCAGTAAGAATACCAATAATAGCTGAAGCCGTATTGCTCAAGTGGTTTAAGTTTGAAACAACATTTCTGCTTACTGATTGGTTTACTGCCGGATTCGTATGCAAGATACCAATAAGTGCTGCTGTAATAGTTGATGACGATACAACGGTACCGCCAATCAATGTACTTTGCGTATAAAGGTTGCGTACATTATTTCCTGTAACAATAGCTTGAGGACCCGAGAATCCATATCCTATTGAAATCCCCACCATTTGAGTAGAAGCTGCTGTCACCGCTGACATACTATCAACAGTATTGTTCAACACTTGTTGCAAACCACTTGCAAATGAATAGTTCAATATACCAATGATCGGCATACCATTAGATGAACTCCAGTTTGCCGGGAAAGCTTGTGTTGTTGAGTTGGAAGCTGAGAAGATGCCTTTAACAGTGTTGTTACTGATAGTGGTTACTCCACTGGTATTCGTGATACCTAAAGTTTGATGTCCTCCAACACTTGTTACAACCAACGATTGAACAAGATTGTTACTGATGGTTTGTGCCAAACTGCTCGACTGCATCATAATACCTTGCAATGTAGCAGCAGTTGTTGTGCTGGTATTGGTTGATCCTGTTATTACGAGATTCCGAACAATATTTCCGTTAATCAACGTTGTATTTGATGCCCCGCCACCCACATTGATACCTGTGATACCAACGGATCCGCCTATACCATAATTCATGATATTTACTACCGTATCATTAGTTATAGTAACATTACCTGAAGCAGATGAGTTAATACCCTGCAAACGGTTGTTAGATGCAGCAGTAAAGATGATTGAGTTAGCAATGTTATTGTAATCACCAACACGGTTTCCGTTGATGGTGTAGATAGACGATGTTCCTTGTACAAAAATAGCCGTCATACCCGAAGAACTGGTCAGGTTAATATTACTGATAATATTATTGTTCACGTTTGTACCTGAAATAATACCCGAACTGATTGCCATACCCACAAACTGGTTGCTGATCACATAAGGCGTTCCACCGGTAAATGGTGCTCTTCCACCAATCCAGTTTCCGTTAACATTATTATTATCGGAAAGTTGACCAGCGTTAAAGTTGATTCCCTGATAAGAAGAGGTTTGTGTAGCCAAAGCAGTAAAGTATAAATGGTTATTGGTTATGTTCCAGTTGTTACCACTTCCTGTTTGGATATTAATCCCCTGAGCAGAGTTATTGTAAAAGTGTGATCCTGTAATGCGAATATCACTGTTCAACCTTGGTGCAGTTCCTACCATGTAAATACCATTGGCCGGGAAACTAGCTCCAAATGAAGTCATGTCCTGACGGAAATGACAGTTTTGAATCAACATGTTCGACATACCATTAGTGGCAGGTAAAGCAGTGGACTGAACAAATAATGTTCCTGAAGCTCCACCTGAGTTACGGCTTTCAAAAATTACATTGATCAATGTATCATTAATACCTCCGTTTACAATTGCAATTGCAGGAGTTGATGTATTAGATGCACGAACAATTAAGTTAGTATCTGCGTTGGTTCCCGTAGGAGACCAGCCCAACATTTTAAATCCGTTTACATTATTCAAACTGATTAAACCGTTTGCCAATGATCCGGTAGTTGAAACCACACGTTGTGTTGCTGCATCCGGACGAATGGTTAAGGTGTATCCGCCTGTTCCTGCTTCCAACCAACGATTAAGTGCAATATTACCTGAAGTAGGTTCTGTAATATCAGACATAATTAATGCAGTGGTATTTCCTTGCAGAACACCATTATTAATTGCATCAAACAATCCACCCGGTCCTGTAATAGTTGTATACGTTTGACCTGAACCCACATTTACTGTTAATGGGAATGGATCTGTTATTTTATAGTATGACGGATTTGCAGGATGCACAGATACTGTGTTTACGTCTGTAGCTACCACAGCCATGGCATTTGCATTTACGTTACCCGTTAAACTATCCTGAGCAATCACATAGTATAATACGGAGTCTCCGGAAATTATACCACCCATTGTAGCTGAGCTGATGGTAAATGTCCATGTTCCGTTGAATCTTGTTCCGGAAGTCAAAGTTCCCGCAGCACTGTTCCATGTTCCACCTGCTAATTTTTTGAAATATACACGTGGTACTTTGGTTGCAGCTTGTGGTAACCCTCCTCCATCAACAATAGTTGCGGTTAAGGTGCGATCCAAAGGAGAACTTACATTTAACAATTTAGTATAATTGATACTAGGAGCATTTGCATCTGCAGAAATAGTTCCGCTGGCACCATACGCTCCAATATCTGACGGGCTCATTGTATCCCTTGTATAACCTTGGAAATCCAAGTTCATAAAAGAAGCAACTGTAATATCACCACCTCTTTCAGCAGGATTAGATGCTGTCAATTTGAAATTCACTGTTGCATAATCTGCTGTTGCATTCACAAATGGAACAGTAGTTAATCCTGTAGAACCATCCATTAAAGCACCGGCCTGCCATGCAGCAAGTGTTGAGT
>JAZKGH010000170.1:0-385 GCA_040386055.1 Bacteroidota bacterium | reverse complement strand
GTAATCAGCAGAGTTGAAACGTCCAACAAAGTTTGTACCACTTACCGTCATTCCATATAAGTTAGAATTAATAGTATGATTCAATAAATTAGCTGCTCCGGAACGAATGATATAATGGTTTCCTGTTCCTGCTACATTTGAAGAATTGTTTACAACAATATTATTACGTACATCAGTAAATCCGGCTCCTGTTGCAGTTCCTGCTAAATCAAGTGCTGCACTTGTTCCAGTTCCTGTTGCAGGTTGTGTTTCTACAATAACCGTGTTGTGTACAAATCTGTTTTGAATAACTCCTGATGCACTCAAATAAATACCTCTGTATGTTCCTAAACGTGTAATAACTGTTCCAGTAGTATCTCTTCCGATACGAATGATATTGTTTGCT
>JAZKGH010000169.1:0-17154 GCA_040386055.1 Bacteroidota bacterium | reverse complement strand
CGCCATTTGCTGCACAAGTTGCGGCAGAGGTTGCTGGTAAATCAGCACAAGAGTCCGGAGTTAAAAACTTAGAAGTGCGCATTAAAGGTCCAGGCCCAGGCCGTGAATCTGCAGTACGTGCACTAAATGCGGCTGGTTTAATTGTGGCCAGAAAGTACAATATTGGGCATTGGAATAAAATCCTGCCGCAATAGCAAATAAGACTAATAAAAACTTTTTCATGATTTTGGGTTATTTAAAGATTTGTAATTAGGGTACTGAATGCCTTTCGAAAGAGCATAACGAAGTACATATGGTTATATCACATTTAACATCACCATTTAGAATTCGTGGCTTAAATTGAAATAAGTGAGAGTTTTGGGTTATATATTGAGAGTGGCGTATTTCTTCTAACTTACTGGAGAGCGTGCAAAAAAAAAGATACCCGTTATGGGTATCTTTTCTAAAAGGAGTTGATTCTTTTTTATCTTCCGTCAAAAGGAATGTCTATTGCATCTCCCCATAATTCTTCTACTGCATAGAATTCTCGTTTTTCTTGCTGGAATACGTGGGCTACTACATCAAAATAATCAAGCAGTACCCATTCGTTATTGATCTGTCCTTCACGGTGACGAGGCCATTCATTGCTTTGTTTTTCTACTTCTTCCTCAACCGAGTTGGCAATAGCTTCAACTTGTTTATCGGATGCTGCGTGGCTGATCACAAAAAAATCGGCAGATGCGCCTTTTACGTTACGCATATCCAGAATTTTAATGTCTTCTGCTTTTTTCTCGTACATTCCCTGCGCTACCTGCAAGGCCAGTTCCAACGAATTGGAAGCAGGTTTAGCGGCCGGTTTAGTTCCCTTTGTTGTTTTCCGGGTTTTGGCTACCGGAGTTTTTTTATTGGCCAACTCATTGGCTTCAGCTTCCTGTTCCCCGGTACGCTCATTCTTTTTGGTACCTGTTTTGGCAACAGTTGTTGTTTTTTTCGCTGCCGCTTTCTTAGGAGCTGTCTTGGGAGCTGTTTTCTTAGGAGTTGTTTTGCTTGGTGTAACTTTCATGTCTGTGCTTTCTCTTTAGCCCGATGATGCTTATCCTATCGGGCTAAAATGGTATATTTGAGGCAAAAATAGACATTTTGAATCAGAACTCAGCATATTCATTGGGTAATCAGGTGTTACACTTAGGGGAAGTGACCTCTACGAATGATCTTGCCCGCCAGTTGCTGGACGAACAAATTGTGCATCATGGAACCTTTATCCGCACCGATTTGCAAAGTAAGGGACGCGGACAGGAACAAAATGTGTGGGAGTCTGAAAAAGGTGCGAATCTATTGTGTTCCTTAATTTTGATTCCCGATCAATGCAAAGTTGACAGACAGGTACATCTTAATATGAGCATGTGTTTGGCTGTGCGTGATATGGTACAGGAATATTGTCCGATGAATACTGTGAGCATAAAGTGGCCCAATGATATATATGTGGATGACCATAAAATTGCAGGCATCCTGATTGAAAATGCATTGCAGGGTACACTTATCAAACATGCTATTGTTGGTATGGGTATCAATATCAATCAACAACTATTTGAACATGCTAAAGCGTGTTCACTGGCTACTGTTACCCAACAAATATATGATGTAAAGGGATGCAGCGAGATGTTATTGAGTCATCTTAAATTTCGACACGACCAATGGATGTTTAATCAACAGGAAACGTTATGGAATGATTACCATCAATACCTCTATAAAAAAGATACACTCTCAACATTTGAAATAGCAGGACATATAGTAGAAGGAATAGTTAAAGGAGTGGATGAAGCCGGCAGGTTATTGTTACAAGTGGGAAATGAAGTAAGGATTCTGAATGTGAAGGAGGTAAAGTGGTTATGAAAAGAGGATTGGTTGTAGATATTGGTAATACACGTTCAAAGGCTGCTATTTTTGAGGATAAGAGATTGTTATCGGAGGTGATAGTGTTTACGGATGACCTTCAGCCGGTACAAAGCCTGATTGAAAAGTATCAGCCTACCCATTCCATATGGGGCTCAGTGGCAAAGGAATCAGAGGCATTAATTACACTCCTACAGCAACAAACGATTACACTTAAACTTTCTCCGGAAATTATTTTCCCGTTTCAAAATGAATATGCAACACCGCATACGTTGGGAATGGACAGAGCCGCAGGTGTTGCCGGTGCAATGCAGCTATTCCCCGCACAACATTGTTTGGTGATTGATGCCGGCACCTGCATAACATTTGATTTTGTAACCAAAGATAAACGTTACCTCGGAGGTGCTATTTCTCCCGGTTTACGCATGCGTCTCAAAGCCATGCATACATTTACCCAAAAACTTCCCGACCTATCATTTGAGCAACCCGATAACTACATTGGTAGTTCTACTAAAGGCAGTATGTTATCAGGTGCTTACTTTGGTTTGCTGGGTGAAATAAATGATACAATTGCGCGTTATGAAGAGCAATTCGGGGAGGTGCAAGTAGTACTTTGCGGAGGAGATGCAGCGCTATTTGATAAACGCACGAAAAAGAGCATATTTGCAGCGCCCGATTTGGTTTTACACGGGTTATTTAAAATACTTCAACTCAATGCAACATAAAGCCTCAAGGCTCATTTTATTCCTGACAGTAAGTTTAGTTTTCGGCTTTGGTGCTGTGGCACAGAACCTTACCAAATCTCCCTATTCTATCATTGGTGTTGGCGAGATGCAATTTCAGGGCACATCCCTGCAATCGGCTATGGGCCAAATTGGTCAGGGACTTCGCAAAGTGTCAGATATCAATATGTTAAATCCGGCTTCCTATTCGGGACTTAAATATACTGTTATTGAAGGAGGCTTAATTTACAGCCAGGGTACACTTTCTCAAAACAGTACTAAGAGTGATATCGATAATTCTTCGTTCACCTATTTTATGTTTGGCTTGCCGGTTTCGGTAAAACACAAAATGGGCGTTGTTCTCGGATTATCGCCATACAGCAGTATCGGATACAATGTATCAACAACCACAAATTACCCATACTATCCTGCAACAACTCAAATGACGGGAACAGGCGGACTCTCAAAGTTTAATATCGGTTTTGGAGCACAATTGATAAAAGGGATATCAGCGGGTGTTAACCTTTCTTATATTTTCGGACAATTGAATACCGATCAAAAATTGATTATTCCCACAGAGTATAATAAGTTTAATGTAGCCGAAACGCGCAGCCGTATTGTGAATGGGAGTCAGTTGCAGGGAGGACTTCAATATTACAAGGATTTTGAAAAGGGTTTTAAGAAAGAGAAGTACAGCTTTACAGCCGGAGCATCTTATACAATGGCTGCAGCATTAAGTGGGAAACAAGAATATTTTGTTCGCACGATGCCGGTTGGGTCAACACTGGGTACCAAGGATACCATTGCGTACACCGATTCTGAAAAAGGAAAGATTGAATTGCCTTATTCATTCAGTGTAGGACTGGGTCTTGAAAAAAAGGATAAGTGGACGGTTGGTATGGATGTATACAGCACCAATTGGTCAACATATCGTTCTTTTGGAACTACCGATTCATTGCACAACAGTTATGGTATGAATATTGGGGGAAGTTATACTCCCAATTATATGGATTATAAAAATTACTTCAGCCGCATAGAATACAGGGCAGGAGCTCGTTTTGATGGTGGAAATTTGATACTTGCCGGCAACTCTATCAGCAGTTATGGAATATCGCTTGGAGCAGGTTTGCCTTTGGGTAAGTCTCGTTCTAAGTTAAATATAACCGGAGAGTATTACGTGAAAGGTACAACTAACAGTAATCTCATTAAGGAAGAATATTTCAGGATTGTTATTGGAATCAATTTCAGCGATAGATGGTTTCAACGTTCAAAATATGATTAAACGCTGGATTTACATATTGCCTTGCGTGTTGCTGCTACTACAGGCATGCACCAATGAAGCCGACAAGGAAAAGGTAATGAATGAGCGGGTAAATCTTCCGCTTGAAACCGGTAAAAATATATACATCACCTATACCGATTCCGGCCTCACTAAAGCAAAAGTATTTGCTCCCATGATGGAACGTTATGCAACAGAGACGCGTAACGAAACGGTTATGAAAAATGGTATCACTGCTTATTTTTACAGTAAGGATGGCAAAGTGGACAGTTATCTGAAATCAAAATATGCAGTGCGTTACGATAAGGAAAAAAAAATGATCGCACGCAATGATGTCATCCTGGTGAATAGCAAAGGTGATACGCTAAATACGGAAGAATTGATTTGGGAAGAATCAAAACAAATGATTCATTCCGACAAATATGTGCGCATTACCACCAAAGATGAAATCATTATGGGAGATGGTTTTGAGTCGAATACAGAATTTACCAAGTATAAGATTTTTAGCATCCGCGGAACCATTAGTTTAAAACAATAATGCAAAAGTTGATTGTCTATAATTGGCTGGTATTGGCCATTCTGAGTATACTGGTGTGTGCGTATATCAGTATTTTTGAAAACTTTCTGAAGGATAAAGCGTATCTCTATATTATACTGGCCATTGTGTTCGGGTTATTATTTTACAAACAGAGACAGAAACATGGTGTATAACGTGTTGCACATAACTGTCTTTAAAAAGATGTAATATTGAAAGATGGACAACTGGTTGATTATTGTACTCAGTATTTTAACATCGGCATTTTTTGCGGGAATGGAAATTGCCTTTATTTCGGCCAATAAACTGTTGATTGAACTTAAGAATAAACAAGGTAGTATCTCGGCCCGCATCCTTTCACCTTTTGTCAACAATCCATCCAAGTTTATCAGTACAACGTTGGTGGGTAATAATGTGGGATTGGTTATTTATGGTATTTACATGGCCATGTTTCTTGATCCGTATATTCGTTTATGGATTCCTGGTGCCAGTGAAAATACCTTTCTGTTGTTATTCCTTTCCAGTATCATTTCAACTGCCATTGTACTTGTAACAGGAGAGTTTATTCCCAAGGTGTTGTTTCGTATCAATCCTGATATTATTCTGCGAGTACTGGCCGTTCCATTTCTCATTACCTATTATATTTTCTGGCCACTGGTCCATTTTATTACATGGCTGGCTGAGCTTATTCTGAATAAATTATTCCGATTGAACTTTAATGAAAATACACCCGTATTCAGTCGTGTAGATCTTGATCAATACATTGCCGAAAGCTCAGATGATCTGGATGATGATGCAGATGTAGATACCGAAATGTTTCGCAATGCACTCGACTTTGCCAATGTTCGTGTGCGCGATTGCATGACACCACGGACGGAACTGGTGAGCATTAACCTGTCGGCAACTGTGGATGAATTGTACCAAAAGTTTGTAGCAACAGGATTGTCGAAAATATTGGTGCACCAGGGAAGTAGTGATCATATTATCGGATATGTGCACCAGAAAGATATTTTCAAAAAACCGCAAAGTATCCGGAGCATTCTGATACCAATCGAGATTACAACGGAAACAATGCCTGCCAATGAGCTGTTGAATGACTTTACACGCACGCACAAAAGTATTGCATTGGTTGTGGATGAATTAGGTGTAACAGCAGGTGTGGTAACCATTGAGGACATCATGGAAGAAATTTTTGGTGAGATTGAAGATGAACATGATGTTGACCAGCTTACCGAGAAACAACTGGATGAAAAATCCTATTTGTTTTCAGCAAGACAGGAAGTAGATTACCTTAATGATAAGTATGAACTGGATATTCCGGAAGGAGAATACCATACACTGGGTGGTTTTATTTTTGCCATGCATGAAAGCATTCCAACACGCGGTGAAATTATTACGATTCACCCCTTCACGTTTACCATACTTTCAATCACCAATACCCGTATAAACGAAGTAAAACTGGTCAAAGGTTAATGAAAACAATCCGTTAATCTAGATAAATGGATTATTGTTAGTTGAGCTCCTGTACTTCAAATTGCGGAGAACCTTTTACACCTTGTGAATTGTAATAATCCAGAAAACGCATTTTGAACAATTGATTACTTCCGCTCTTTTCTTTGATAAAGTAGGTTACGTTTTTGCGAATGGTATATTTTACGTTCGATAGATTTCCCAGATCTGGCGATTTCCAGTCGAAACCTATAACATCGCGCTGATCCCCGAAAAGAAGGGATGCAGTATTGGCTTTTGTGATATCGTAAAACGACATGGAGCTGTCTACCGCAGCTGATACAAACTGAGTATTGAGAAATGTTCCGTTCACCAAATACAATAGCGGTGGATTGAACTCATAATAAATCCAACGGTAACGCAGGAAACAGATATGCCAGTCATTACGTGCCGGTTCCATGTTCATGTATTTTCCACCATCATCAAATGAAAAATATACCTGAGACTTATTTGGGTCTTTTGAAATAGTTATGCGTTTACTGTATGTTTTGTTCATATCACTAAACTCGAGCATGTATTCATACTTTGTGACAGAAATAATTTTAAACTGGAAGAGCTCTTTTGATGGCCCCCGGTTAATTATATAAACGCTGTCTGTTGGTTTGCTATTCTTTAAGCAATTCTTTAATACAAGTGAATCAGGTTTTCCGTTTGCCTCATCCCATTTGAATTTAAGTTGGGATGCAGGTTGATTTTGCTGATAGGAAGTGTAACCTGTATTAGCAATTAAAATATTTTTGCCACTGTTTTGATAAATAAGTGTTCCGTTTTCGGAGGCGTCAAATGCAAGGTCCCAGGAAAGATTATCAATAGTTGTAGTCGCTCCGGTTTGAAGATTGACAAATATCTGATTCCTGTAATCTTTGCCCATTTCTACTCCCATAAGTTTAACATCAGCAGGCTTGGAAGGTAACACAATAGGTGTTTCCTCCTTCTCACATGAGTGAAGCAACAGTGTTAAGCAAAGAATATACGATATGTTACATAGCACTTTCATTTTTTTGTGTGGGTTAACGAGTAAGCACAAGCAATAAAAAAGGTACGGCCCATTGCAATGGATGCATTGTTGCTTCCTGCAGTGTGTACGCCACTTGGGATATTGGCATTGATGTTTACAATGTCAAAAATATTTTTCAATCCGGTGGTTATTGAAAGTGTTTTAGAAAGGAATGATTTGGAGATGGAAGCATCCAGTAAATGATACCCATCAATGTATCCGTTGATAATGGTTCCGCTTGACAGGTCGTATTGGTAATTGCGTTGTTTGGCGTTGTACTTATAAAATAAAGAGAGTGTCACTGCCTTTTTCGGAAAGGTGTATACAATATTACTGCGCACTTCCTGAGTGAAGAAATAAGCATTGGTATTTGTTACGCTGGGCTGTTGCAGAGTATTGTTGATACCTGTGAGTGCATAACCCACTACAAAAGAATAGTTAGGAGCACGGTATTCAGTTGAAATGTTTGCTCCTGTACTTTTAAATTCGCTGATATTATCATACCGTGTTTCACGGTTGATGGTATTGGGTAGCATCACCAAATCTATTTTGTTGTGAATTTGATTGTAGAATACTGAAGGCTCTACACGAAATACACGCTCAAATTTTTTCCACTCGAAAGAGACCCCAAGTTGTATATTGTCTTGTGTTTCTGCTTTGAGATTTGTGTTGCCATGCACATTATGGTTGGGGTCAACAAAATTGAGGTAAAGTTCCTTTAAGGATGGAGCACGGAACCCTTTTCCATAGGAAGCACGCAAAGCAATATTATTAGCAATGTCCCATTTCACATTTAGCGAAGGAATGAGTGGGGCCTGAAAGTTGGAGTTATAAATTATGCGCACTCCGGGACGTATCAACAAGCGATTGATGCTTTTAATTTCCATGCTTCCAAAGGCATTCACATCATACATCGATTGCGAATTATTTTCAATACGGTTTCCCTTGGTTTCATCATGGTTTACTTCGTATCCTAATTGATAGTTCAATTTACTTTTCTCGCTGTTGCGTGAAAGTGTACCCCGGCTCATCGTATTATAAAAATAGGTAGTATCATGTTCATCAGCTGAAGCAATGGGTTGCTCTTCCAGTGTTACCAAATCTTTGCGCATGGTGTTACGAATACGCCTGTAGTAGTTGACAGAACCTACAATATTCAATTGAAGGGTATTCGTGATTTTTTGATCGTAAAAGATGGCATTGGTAAGTCTGCGCGTATAAAAGTACTGATCGTTTCCGTAGGCAAAATAAGGGGTGATATGTGCCGAATCTCTGAAGATAACTTTTTCATCAAAGCCACTTAGTTTGTATTGAACCGATCCTCTTTTGATAGAGCGGTTAAGAACGATATCACCAAAATACTGAGTGCTGGGTTTCCATAACTTTACACGTGAATTTTCATCCGGTGAATACCCATCAAAGAAATTACGGGCCATGTTAACTGTTGTATTCCATTTACCGAGTGATACACCTCCGTTCACTCCGGCATTATATTTTCCAACTGTTTCATAATACGTATTGGCGCCAATGCGGTATCCTGTTGTAGCTTTTTTACTAATGAGATTAATGACTCCTCCTAAAGCATCGGTGCCAAAATTTACACTCATCGGTCCTTCTACCAACTCTATACGTTCAATATTGTTGAGGTTAATCTGATTCAGGTCGATAGCTCCACCTTCACGTCCCACAATCGGAATTCCATCAATCATGATTTTAACGTTTTGTCCGGAAATACCTTGAATGCTTACGCTTCCGCCCAAAGCAGGATCATTGGCTATGCGCACATTCAGTTCGTTGGTTAGTACATCCTTCAGGTTGTTGGCTCCTTGTAACTGAATGCGTTTCTGGTCAATCACCCGCACCTTATAAACGGATTTTGTTAAGCTCCCTTCTCCGTATTGTCCCGTAACAATTACATCATTGATTTGCTGTGTTTTTTTGAGCGTATCTGAGGGTGTTTGTGCATTCGTTACCGAACACAATAAAACAACAATCATCGGAATGAGTCCGATGATTGTTGTTTGAAAAGGATATGTTAAACGATGTTTCAAGAAATTATTGAACGATTAAACGCACAACTTTTTTAGCACCATTATTTTCAATACTTACCAAATAAATGCCTGAACCCAGATTGCTGATATCCATTGAATGCTGTGTTGCATTAATAGATGCACTAGTTTGTATTTTTCCGGTAATATCAAAAATGGCTACCGCGTATGTTTTAGCATCATTCAAATCAAAGTTAAGAGTAGAGGAAGCAGGGTTAGGATACATGCTTACCAATCCGATAAATGATTTTGCATCAACCAGACCAACACCTAAATGAATATTGGTTTTGTTAAATACAATCACACCTGTATTTGAACCGGTAAATGATTTGAATACTAATTTGTCTTCTCTGTTATTTTCTGCTTTTGTAAAGTAAGAAACAGAATCACGGATAACAAAGTTAGGTTGGCCCGGTCCCGGATTAATTTTCCAGTCAGCCCCAATACCTGTTAAATGATTAGCATAAGTACCTGCAACAGCACTGTCAACAAGCATCCCTGGAACACGTGAGGTTAATAAAGTTGGATAAGACAAAGCTCCGGTATTGGTTGAGAAAACTGTTTGTCCGAATTGAGTTGCATTTGCACCATAGCGTGTAAACAACAGATCCCATTTACCTTGTGGTTCGCGGTTCAGTGTACTATCCATCAATAGATTTTGGTAAGCAAACAATTTGCCCGCAAATGCTGATTTATTAAGCGTAACTGTTTTTAAAGCACTGTTGTCAAGATTAGCATAGGTGAATACCCATTGCGTATCATATGCTAATTTTTCAATTTTAAGTTTTTTGAAAGTAGTCATTGATGATGGACCGCTTCCAATAGTAACTCTTACCAAAAATACTTTTGTGCCTACAAGGTCATGAGTAGTTTGGTCGTATAAACCCCAACCAAAATCAAAACCATCGGTAAGATTACGATTAGCATTTAAGGCTCCAACGTCCCATGTGCTGTCACTGTTATGAGGATTTACCCATGTTTTGTATCCTGTTGTATCAAATGCAGCGAAGTTGGCAGGTGATTGAGTTGATTCGAATACGGTAACACCGCGGCCTTCATTGGCAAGAATGGTGGTTGAACGCATCACGTTAAACGGTGGTGCAGCCGGACGCATCGCAAATGCCAGTTGCCAGTCTTGTCCGGGAATGGTTGCAACCACACCATTTTTCATGCTGTAGAATACATCATTCGGGTAAGTGATACCTCCAATAAATTTATTGAATTCCTTTTTGAACGTAATTGTACCTGTAGCAGATCCGCCAAATCCTTCAAAAGCAAATTTGTCGGTTATGTTATCCGCACCTCTGATGAAGTATGAAAGCGAATCTATGATTGCAAAGTTTGGTTGACCAGGGCCCGGGTTAATTTTCCAGTCGGCACCAACTCCGGTAATTTTATCGGTAAACGCTCCGGCAACAGATAACGCGAAAGGTACAGCTGTAACTTTAGAAACCATGATAGCAGGGTTTGACAATACTCCCGTGTTGGTTGAGAAAATAGTTTGTCCAAATTGAGTAGCATTAGCCCCGTAACGTGTAAACAATAAATCCCACGGAGCATTTGGCTCGCGGTTGATAAGTGCTCCGGTTAGGATGTCGTTGTATGCAAAGAGCTTTCCTGCAAATGCTGATTTGTTAATGATGTAACGGGTACTATCTGAATTGTTGATGTTAGCTGTGGTAAATACCCATTGTGAATCACCGGCAAGAAGGTTCACTGTCAGTTTTTTGAAAAAGATGTTGGCTCCAACAGTAACTCTTACTAAATAAATTTTAGATCCGATCAGATTATGACTTCCAGGGTCATACACTCCCCAACCAAAATCAAAAGGATTGGCAGATGTTTTGTTGAATGCACCAAAATCCCATGTACTGTCACTATTGTGAGGGTTATTCCATGTTGAGTAGCCGGCAGTATCAAACAATGACCAGTTGCTAAACAATTGGGTGGATTCGTAAACTTTTACTCCGCGACCTTCATTTGCAATGATAGTAGCTCCACGCATAGCTGTAGCCTGAGAAGTAACCGGACGTGCAGAAAAGGCAATATGCCAGTTGGTTCCCGGCACTACAGATACAACACCGTTACGCATGCTGTAAAAAACATCATTTGGATACGAAATGCCATTCACAGGAGCTCCTAATGAAATAGAGTCGTGCAAAAAAGTTTTCAGGTAATAGCCCGTTGAAGGAGCACCTAACGAAACCGAATCTGTTACGGTTTGTGCAGAAATGCCTGAAAGACAAGCTGCAAACAGAAGGGATAGTATTATTTTTTTCATGTATTATAGGTTTGAATAACACCACAAATTAAGGGCTCCGGAAGGGGCTCATCACCATGTATTTCGGGTTTTGACGGGATTATGACAAAGCTTTAGAATAGTGATGACGGTCAGTTTTTTTGTATGGTTTTATTCTTTTTAAGAAAACGATAAAATGCTATTTGTTTTAGCAGGCAGGCTAAAATTTGGGGATGTTGCGTTTATTTAACTGCAAATCCTATATTCGGAACGTTAAAAAACATACTCATGAATCACCCTCTCGTAAAAAAAGCACTACCTCATTTATTCGTTATCGGCATTGCATTGATTGTCATTATTACCTATTTCAACCCCATGCTTTCGGGCAAGGTATTGAAGCAGGGTGATGTAGATCAATGGAGGGCTTCTTATGAAGAGATTTATAAATTCCAACAAGCAACGGGGGAGCGTACGTTTTGGACAGGTACTGTTTTTAGCGGTATGCCGTCTTACCTCATTGGCGCGTCCTATCAATACAACTTTACAGTAACGGTACAAAACTTTATCAGCACTGTATTTCACAATCCGCTGGATACCGTATTTTTATTGTTCATCTGTTTTTACATATTAATGCTGGCTTTTGATGCCGGACCTTTATTAGGTTTTATTGGAGCTATTGCTTTTACCTTTTCTACCTTCAACTTTATGAATATTGATGCGGGTCACATGACCAAGGGAAATGCGATTGCATATATTCCATTGGTACTGGCAGGTATTCAAATTACGCTTCATAAAAACAGATTGTTCGGAGCATTGCTTACGGGTATTGCCATGAGTATGGAGTTGGCCGCTAATCATCTTCAAATCACCTATTATTTATTACTTATCGTATTGGTATGGATGATAGCCGAGGTTATAATGGCTGTTAAAGAAAAGAAGTTAATGCATATGGTGATATGTGGTCTTTTTCTGGCATTGGCTGCAGGAGTGGGTGTTGCTACATACGCTCCGGGTTTAATGGCTACCGAAGAATACGGACAATATAGTATCAGGGGTAAATCGGAATTAACTAAGACATCAAGTGGAGAGAGTAATGCCGGTAATTCAACATCCGGATTGGATAAAGATTATGCATTGCAATGGAGCAACGGAGCAGCAGAACCTTTCACTTTATTGATTCCTGATTTTTATGGAGGAGCGAGTAACGGAGAGCTATCAACATCATCTGAAACATATAAGGTGTTAAAACAAAACAATGTTCCGAATGCTAAACAAATTGTTCAGAATATGCCATTGTACTGGGGAACACAGCCCATGACAGCCGGCCCTCAATATTATGGAGCCATTATTTGTTATCTGTTTGTATTGGGGTTATTCCTGGTAAAAGGCAAAGAAAAATGGTGGATCCTGGCGATTTCAACACTTGCCATAGCACTCTCAATGGGACGGAATTTCATGTCGCTTACCGATATATTTTTCTACCATTTTCCCTTGTACAACAAGTTCAGATCGGTAACCTTTATTTTAGCTATTACACAAGCAATGTTCCCTTTGTTGGCAGTATTGAGTATTCGCGACATAATTAAAGGTTCCCTTAAAAAGGAAGAAATTAAAAAAGCAGTTTTAATGAGCTTTTATATCGTTGGTGGAGTGTGTGCCTTTTTTGTATTGATACCGGATGTATTCTTCAGTGTCTTTAACATTGATAAAATTGAAGGTGCAGAATATTTTGTTGGTCGCATGGATACGCAATTACCCGAGTGGTTACGTGATAGTCTGATTGCGGACCGTAAGTCGATGTTGCGCATGGATGCTTTACGTTCATTCGTACTTATTGGTATTACAGTTGGATTAATCTGGTTTTATGTAGCAGGTAAACTGAAACAACAAATCATGATTGGCGTATTGGCATTTTTGGTGTTGGCTGATCTATGGCAGGTTGATAAACGATACCTGAACGACAGAGATTACCAAAGTAAGAAAAAAGAGAATCAGGCCGTGTTTCCAAAAACGCAGGCAGATGAAATTATTTTGCAGGATAAAGATCCAAACTACCGTGTATACAATACAACACAAAACCTTACACAGGATGCCATCACTTCCTATTATCACAAATCAATAGGTGGTTACCATGGAGCGAAAATGCGCAGGTACCAAGAGTTGATTGAGTTTCAGATTGCAAAAAACAACATGCAAATTTTCAATATGCTTAATGTGAAATATTTTATTGTAGGCGATAGTGCTAATAATTTATTTCCGCAACAAAATCCTGAAGCATGTGGCAATGCGTGGTTTGTTCCTGAATATGCAATGGTTGAAAATGCAGATGCGGAAATGGATTCAATGAACCATATTTTACCGAAACAAAAAGCATTTATCGATAAACGCTATGCAGATCAATTAAACGGAATCACTGTTCAACCGGATTCTGCGGCAAGCATTAAATTTATTTCATATGTGCCCAACCATTTGGTGTATGAATCCAACACTTCTTCTCCTCAAGTAGCAGTGTTCTCAGAAATGTATTATGACAAAGGATGGAATGCATATGTGGATGGTAAGTTAACATCTCATTTCCGCTGCGATTATGTATTACGTGGAATGGTGGTACCAACCGGCAAACACACCATTGATTTTAAATTCGAGCCAAGTGTAGTGGCTACCGGTGAAAAGATTTCTTTGATTTCTTCTATCTTATTGTACGGAGGAATTGTAGTAATTGGCGGACTAGGATTGGTGAAACGTAAGAAAGAGGATGAGTAGCGGGTTGGCTTTTGGCTGTTAGCCTTTGGCGAATAAAAAATGCCACTGATATTCGATGGAATGTCAGTGGCATTTTTGTTATTGTCAGGCTGTCCCGATAGCTATCGGGATATCGAAGCCTTCACGGAAGACTTGGGAATTGGTTTATTGTATCACAAAAGCACCTCTATGAGTAAGATGGTTATTTAACTATTGTGCCTAATGAATGACAAAATGATTTCTAATGAACAGTACAGCACTTCGATAAACTCAGTGTGACATTTTTTATTTCTCAAGAACAACTTTTATCCTCTGCAATCCTTCATCAAACGTTTTTTCTGTTGATGAAACTTTAGAAGAAAGCATATAGCGAAAAAGAGGATTGTTGCCTACATCGCCTGAATCAATCCAATGGAGGGTAGTTTTATTGGATGTTCCTTCAAATACAAACCGGCCATTGGCAGATGCTTCTCCATGGTTCATGTAAAGATTGTATCCTACTGATTTATTGGGCTCGTATACGTTTAGCTCAAAACGGCCTTCTCCGATTAAGTTGCCATGAAAATATTGGCGTGCACCAATGCCAGTTAGTTTTTGATTGTAAAAAAAGTTCAGTGTACTATCTGTGGTTTTGTTCCACAGACTCCACGCTGGCCAGTTACGAAGGTTGCCCATAAACACAAACACCGAATCAACAGGTTTGTTGATTTCAACGGTACGTTTTACATAATAGGTGTGCGGGAAAAAGCGAGAGACACCAACAAATACTATAACGATTGCAAAGAGGATGAAGAAATACTTAAACAGTTTCATGAACGATTAATTGGTAAACAAGAGGTAAAAAAATATCGCAGGAACAGCTAAAAACAAACCATCAAAACGATCAAGCACACCACCGTGTCCGGGTAAAATGGTTCCCGAATCTTTGATGTGAAGATTACGTTTCAGTAACGATTCAAACAGATCACCGAAGGTTCCGAAAATAACAACCAACGCTCCTATGAACAACCAGTCGATAGTACTTACCGCGTCAAAAAAGTCAAAACGGGAAAGTGTGTAAGCAACAATACTCACCAATAGTAAACCGCCAATACTTCCTTCCCATGTTTTTTTAGGAGATACACGTTCAAATAATTTGTGTTTCCCCAAACTGCGCCCTGCTAAGTATGCACCGGTATCGCTGGTCCAAAGCAACAGGAAGAAACCAAGTGGCAGGCTTGCGCTGTATTCAAAGGAGTTAAAGAATCCCATTTTGGTTAACATTACCAATGGTAATGTAATGTATAATAATCCCAGTACCTGAAAGGCCAGCGTTGAAAACTCATTGTGTGAGTTTTCAAATAATTTAATGATGAAGATGACCAGAAAAATGGGAATCAAATGATAATACCAGGCCAGCGACAGATCTGCTGAAAAGATAGAGGCGAACATGATGAAGGTAATAGAACCCGCAATAATGCCAAGGTATTTTTCAATCCATGATTTATCGGGCAATACCAGCTCATAAAATTCGAGCAGGCATAAAAAGTTGATTACAAACATGAGGATAAAAAACGACCATTCGGTAAACAGCGTACAGCCTATTACAGCGCCTGCAAAAAAGAATCCGGTAAGTGCGCGTTGAGCAAAGTTACTTTTCATAGGTATGAAATTAAATCGAGTCCTGAGTATTAATTAAATGTAATGCGGTGATCACTTTTTCAGCGGGGCAATATACTTCTACCGTTCCAAATGCAAGGTAACTGCTATCCCTTTTATTCATTTCCACAGCTTCAATATCATTTTCCTTCAGCATGGAAAGAATAATCTCTGCCTCAATAGGGCTGGTTGTTGTAAATACTTTAGTCCAGTTATGTTCCATGCTCAAAAGATTGCGGTTGTTGGTTGCGGTACATCAAATATACCAAACTCACACAAGCAACCACGCTGAGCAAAATGGTGTAAACAGGAAAATGATAAGATTCATTAAAAATAGCCCACTGGGTTTCTTCCAGTTTGAAATGAACAATCAGTACGGAAATGGTATTGTTGATGAAGTGCACCAATACTGAAGGCCACAAACTTCCACTGTATGCAAAAAGATAACCCAGCAATATGCCTAATGCCATGCGTGGTAAAAATCCATAGATCTGTCCGTGGAAGGCACTGAATATAATAGCGGCACTGATGATGGCTGCATGTTTATTGCCAAAACAATAATAGATAAAGCGTTGTAAGGCTCCACGAAACAATAATTCTTCAGCAATAGCGGGAACCAATGCCACAACAAATAAGTTGATGCATAAGTCTCTGATTGTTGTTCCGGAGAGAAAAGCTTTTGTCATTTCATCAGCGGCTTCTTCGCTTGCTTTCAATTGTACTTCCAATGCTGCCATAGATCCGGGTAAACGAAACTGGGCATTTAATTCAACAAGCCAGGAGATAAGCGGAATATTAGCCAACACCAACAGAATAGTCACAAGCCAGAAGATCCATTTGGGTCGGGAAGTAAGTTGTAAAAATTGTTTAGAGTCCTGTTGAATAGCTTTTGGGAAAAACCAGGCAGGGATTAGCATGGCGCCAATACTTATAACAACCTGTAAAACTCTTAGGGCATTCAGTACATAAGGACTGTTTTCATATTCATTTAATAACCCCGGATTGGCAAGAAAATCATAGCCGTACAGGAGTTTGCAGATGTAAGCCCCCACCAGATAAGAAAGGGAAGAAAAGAACAGGACCATACCGGCCAAAATAAAGAGCCTCGTGCTAAAGAATAAAACCGCTTTGCCTGGAGTAGATATGTTTTCCAACATTTGCTTATTTTTGTCGCGCGAATATACGATGGTAAAAATTGGTAACATAGAATTAGGAGAATTTCCTTTATTGCTCGCTCCCATGGAGGATGTGAGTGATCCACCGTTCCGTGCGGTGTGCAAACAGAATGGTGCCGACCTTATGTATACGGAGTTTATTTCTTCGGAAGGACTGATCCGCAACGCCATCAAAAGCCGTATGAAGCTTGATATTTTTGATTATGAGCGCCCAGTCGGTATTCAGATTTTTGGTGGAGATGAAGAGAGTATGGCCTTAAGTGCCCAGATTGTGGATGCTGTAAATCCTGATTTGGTGGATATTAACTTCGGCTGCCCGGTTAAAAAGGTAGTATGTAAGGGTGCGGGTGCCGGTATTTTGAAAGATTTGCCCAAAATGGTTAAGGTTACCGAAGCGG
>JAZKGH010000168.1:21664-27668 GCA_040386055.1 Bacteroidota bacterium | reverse complement strand
GGTTTGTGGGTCATTGAATAATTAGTTTAAGGATGTCTTGTTCTAATCTTTTTTCAGGTTCTTCTACAATCTTACCTTTCAACACACCTTTAACAAAAACGAATATAGTTGGAACATATTCTATATTGAGTGAAGTAATATCCGGCAGCGGACAATGTTTCTTTCGGTCTACCCCGATAAATTCGATTTGATGGATGTCGATTCCGCTTTTAGCAGCAATTTTACACAATGCAGGAACCTGTTCTTTACTATCGCCACACCATGTTCCCAATACTACCATTATGCGTATGTCTTTGGCAAAGGGGTGAATGCTGTCGATTATGGAAACATCCGGTACATATGCTTTGAAGGTTGAATCAAACCAACTGTAGGTGGTTAGGTTCTTATATTCAATGGTTCCAATTAATAAGGATGTATCGTTCACTTGCGCTTGAGTGGTGGTGTAGGTAAAACTAACTATAAACAACAAACTCCATAGAATACGGTAACGTGTCATGTTAACTAAACGAAAGAGCCTTCTTAACCATATTTTCCGAGCCAATAAAAATTGGAACGCGTTGGTGTACTTCGGTCGGTTGAATATCCAATACCCGTTCTTTGCCTGTTGTGGCAATTCCTCCGGCTTGTTCAACAATAAATGCCATTGGAATACATTCAAACATTAAACGTAATTTTCCGTTTGGAGCTTTTGCTGTTGGAGGATATATGAAAATACCACCTTTTAACAGGTTGCGGTGCAAATCGGCTACCATTGACCCAATGTAACGTGCACTATATGGGCGTTTGGTCTCTTTATCTTTTTCCTTGCACCAGCTGATGTATTTTTGAACTCCCTCAGGGAAATCCAGCGCGTTACCTTCATTCAGAGAATAAATCGACCCTTCTTTCGGGGTTTGAATATTAGGATGGGATAAACAGAATTCACCAATTGAGTTATCCAGTGTAAATCCATTTACACCCTTACCTGTTGAATACACCAACATTGTTGAAGAACCATAAATAACGTAGCCCGAAGCAACCAGTCTGTTGCCGGCTTGCAACACATCTTCCAAAGTAGGTTCTGTTCCTACGGGAGTAACCCTGCGGTATATAGAGAAAATGGTTCCAATGGAAACATTTACATCAATATTGGATGAGCCGTCAAGTGGATCGATACACACCACGTAGTGACCATTTTTTGAATGAGTACCTTTTAAAGCAATCATATTGTCTTCTTCTTCACTGGCAAAGGCACATACTTCACCACCACGCTCAAGCACGGTAGTGAACATTTCATTACCAATTAGGTCAAGTTTTTTCACGTCCTCTCCTTGGATGTTTACTTGCCCTACATCACCAATAATTTCTGCAATACCAGCCTTATTCACTTCGCGGCTGATTACTTTAGCAGCAATACCGATGTCGCGCAACAAACGTGAAAGCTCTCCTTTTGCAAAGGGGAATTCATTTTGTTTTTCAATGATAAATTGGCCTAAGGTTGTGAAATTAAATTGTGACATAGTCTGTGATTT
Organism: Bacteroidota bacterium; assembly: GCA_040386055.1. Lineage (GTDB taxonomy): Bacteria > Bacteroidota > Bacteroidia > UKL13-3 > UKL13-3 > UKL13-3. The sequence continues at coordinate 26,157 of JAZKGH010000168.1, read as the reverse complement.
TTAATTGATAGTGGCGCAAATATAGAAAAGTGACTCAAAGGAGACTCACAAAATCTAATCTTTGGTAGAATTACTAATGAATGACCACAACTTTTTTTGTAAGGGTTGTTGTTTCAAAATGAAGTTGAATTGCATATATCCCCGGTTCTAATGATGCAAGAGAAATACTATTTATATATGCAGCATCTTTAAAAACGGTATTACCTCGTAGGTCATAAATAACATAATCACTTAAGGACTCTTCATTATAGGCTACAGATATGATATCCTTTGCAGGATTCGGAGTTATGATTAAGGCAGGAGTAGAGAGACAGGATACATACTTAGTTTGAGAATAGGTCATCTTCCCATCCCAATCTACTTGCTTTAACCTTATAAATACCGGATTTGTAGCGAAATTATACATGAAACAAGAATAGTGAGTATTCGTTTGTTTGTTATCATTCCCTTTTATAAAATGGGCTGTTGCAAACGTAGTATTATCAATAGATGTTTCTATTTCAAATCCTTTGTTGTTCAATTCAGCTGAAGTGCTCCAATTGAGTTTCAGCTGATCATTGGAACAAATAGCATCAAAGGATAGTAACCTTACAGGAAGAAATGTTCCATTTGTATTAATCGGTAAAACTGAAACACATTTTTTTATACGAGGGAAACTGGCTGTAAAAGATCCTGTCAAATAGATTTTTCGGTTGAAAAAATGGTAATTGTTAATCGCGCCTGAAGTATATAGCGAATAATAATTAGCGAAGCCGCTTAATAGGTCTATTGAACCTTGTGTAAGCCGGTAATCATTCCCAATATATGTAAAATCGCCACTTACTAGTAGGGATGACTGATGGAATGCCATTGAACGAATGGATGCATTGGCATTAGGGTTCCAACTGCCAGCAATTCCTGTTGTTAAACTTACTGAAGCAATGTTATTTCTGGTAAGCGAGCCAACAGTATTAAAATCTCCCGCCACAATCAAATTAGCGCCATTTACAAGCATTGAATAAACGCGTGGAGATCCACTACCCTTGGTAATTGACGGATTCCAGATGGTCACTGCTCCGGTTGTATTATTAACAGATGCAATTTGCGCTCTTGCTTGTGTTCCTACCTGATAAAATTCCCCACCCAGATAAACTAATCCCGCATTCTCGGTAATACAATAAACAGTGGATCCGAGAACATCCGGATTCCAGCCCGTAACAGTATGATTGATTGTATTGATCGCAGCCGCTCCATTTCTGGTGAATGTTCCTACTGATGAAAATGAACCACCTATGTACAATACGTTATTTTTAAAATACATTGTTTCCACTACACCGCTCGCATCAAGTATAATACTGCCTACAGGACTTCCTGTAACTGTATCCAAAACGGCAAATCTATCTCTGCTAATCGTTCCAACATTAAAGAATGATCCTCCGGCATATATTTTATCATTCAGTTTGAATAAGGTATTGATTCGCCCATCGGTATTGGGATTCCAGGATGTGAAAGAGTTTGTTTGCAAGTCGATGCATGCCGCGTTATTTCTAACAGAGCCTCCTATTTTTGTAAATAACCCACCGACAAAAATAGTACTGTTCGAGGCTGTAAGAAAGCTAATATAGGGAACATCAGGATTCGGGTTCCAGGCCATTGCAATACCCATAGATGTATCGAGTGCAGCAAGGTAATTTCTAGGTTGTCCTCCAACATTTGTGAAGTATCCTCCTGCATAAACTTTATTGCCACTGGTCGTTAAAGCAAACACGTTACTATTTGCATTGGGATCCCATGGGAATACCAAGCCACTTAAACAGTCAATAGCGGCTAGTTTGTTACGTGTAATGGCATTTACGGTAGTGAAATTGCCTCCTATAAATAATTTGTTTCCTGAAATCGAAATTGATTTAACAGAAGAACTTGCAGATGGATTCCATGTTGTGAGTGCATTATTGCTTAACCTCATACTTGCAAGTCGGTCGCGGGATAAGCCGCCCAGGAGGGTGAAGTTACCTGCAAAGTAAACAAGTGAATCATTAGCAGCAATCGATAGTACCTGATCATTTGGGTTTAGATTTAATGATTGTACGGCAAGTGTTCCTGTATCTAAAACGGCTAAGTAAGAGCGTGAAGTACTAGAGATTTCAGAGAATAATCCGCCAACAAATAATTTATTTTTTACGGTTTTTAAATAGCTCACTTGGTTATTAGGAGCGGGTTGCCAGGTTGTTATTGTTTTGGTAGTTAAATCAAAGGATAAAAGATTTTTTCTGGAAATACCACCAATATTGGATTGCTCTCCACTTACCAATAATTTTTTACCGGAATAGGCAAGGCGTGAAACGGGCATTGTTGGATTGGTATAGAAGGTGGTTTTGTTCCAATTGTTTCGACTATAAGCCGAAAAGTAATATGCTGAACCCGAAAAATCAGATGTAAACTGTCCTCCTATGCAAATTTGATTTTGGTAAAGGGCTAATTGTTCAATAAAAATATTAGTAAAAGGATTCCATCCCAATAGTGCACCATTACCAAAATTGAAGGCGGCCCCATTTTGTCTGGTTTGAGGTCCAGATAAGCTAAAACCTCCTCCAATGAAAAGAGTATCGCCTGAAATGAGAATAGCATTTACATTTGTACCCGATGACATTGGATTAAAGGATTTAGGAAGGAATGTATTACCACTTATGATACATAAACCGTTGCGGGATATGCCTGATATGGTTGAAAAATTACCACCAACAAATAAAAGCGAATCATTGGCAGCCAATGTATTCACATATCCTCCAACAGCATTCGGATTCCAAGTAGTAACAGCACCTGTACTTGTATCAAGTGATGCTAAACTATTTCTGGGAGTACCATTAACATCCGTGAAAGATCCACCAATAACCAGGTTTCCCTTAAAAGGCTGCATTGATCCAATGGCTCCGGAACCTCCGGCATTCGGACTCCATGTTAGCAATGTTCCGCTTGTTTTATCCATTGCAGCTAACCCATCACGTAGTTGATTATTTACGCGAGTAAACATACCGGCAATGAATAATTTATTCCCCATTAACGCCATTGTTTTGCATGCGCCATTCAAATTGACATTCCAATTACTTACCTTACCGGTACTATCAATATGAGCGATAAAGTTTCGTATGCTATCACCAACCAAAGAAAAATTGCCGGAAATAAACCAACCTTCCATACCATCTGAAACAGCAGATATAACACTTCCGCTTAAGTTTGGAAATCGCTTATCAATTGCACCAGTATCATTATATACACCAACATTGGATTTAAGCTCTTTGCATTTGGCAGCATAACTAAATGATCCACCTACAATGAGCTTATTGTTTATTTTTTCAAGGGATGCAACATTTAAGTCAACTTCAATAAAGTTGGTGTCAATACTTCCATCGGCTAATACATGCACTAAATTATTTATATATGAAGTTCCCACCTTATCAAAATCACCGCCTACGTACCACCCACCACTATCATCAGGAATAGCAGCATTGATGACATTACCTTGAAAAGCAGGCCACTTATTTGGTAAAAGCCCGGTTCCGGTATCTACTGGGGCCCCGAAGGAACCGATATTTCCTATCCGGCTAAAAGCACCGCCAATGTATAATTTCTTAGCTACCGAATCCAAAATGGATGATTTAATCTCACCGTTTGTCTCTGGTAAATCATCTGTTTGGGCATTTGTTAGTTGTATGGAAAAAATAGCAACTAAACAACAACAGAACAAGAAGGGGTGAATTTTATTCATAATGTGCAAGATAATTATTTATTGATTAAGGTATTAGGTTGTCATGAGTTTTTACGCAATTCAAATTTTTCAATTGCTTTTCCCTTGTTCCCAAATCCTGTTAACTTTGTCGGAAATGAAAGTATTCAAATTTGGAGGAGCATCGGTACAAGATGCCGCAGCAGTAAAGAATGTAGCCAATGTATTGAGCCTCTTTACAAAAGAACAATTATTGGTAGTGGTTTCGGCAATGGGTAAAACAACCAATGCCTTGGAACAATTAGCGGAAGCCTATTATAAGAAGCAAAAATCCAAGAATACTATTTATAAGGAAATCAAGGCATTTCATGATGAGATCATAGCGGGGTTATTGCAACATAAAGACAGCAATGCTTATGATGATATTGAGAATTTATTTATTGAGCTGGAATGCATTCTGGAAACCAAACCGGAAAGCAGTTTTGATTGTGTATACGATCAGATTGTGAGTTATGGTGAGGTATTCTCAAGCCGTATTATCAGTACCTATTTGAACGAAATCGGGCGCAGAAACAGATGGATGGAGGCCCAAAATTTTGTTGTTACAGATAGCACCTACAGAGAAGGAAAAGTAGACTGGAAAGCCACTACAGAATTGATTCAGAAAAAGCTCAAACCCATTGTAACTAAACAAATGGTGGTAACACAAGGATTTGTAGGGCGCAGTCAGGAGTTAAAAACAGTGACACTTGGCCGTGAGGGTTCCGATTATTCAGCAGCCATTTTTGCT